>NZ_JAUBTI010000008.1:0-145 GCF_036702415.1 Microcoleus sp. D3_18a_C4
TGAAAGTCGGCTCGATCGAATCCATGACGTGGCGATCTACTGACTCCTTTAAGATACAAGGGGCGGGTTTTACCAACCATTTATGCTAGAAACCTACCATCTCAAAAACCCGCCCCCACAAGGCGAAAAATATTTCATTTCGATC
>NZ_JAUBTI010000008.1:245-137620 GCF_036702415.1 Microcoleus sp. D3_18a_C4
GCAGTAAAGGTTAATCTAGATTATCGGTTGTGTGGGGGCGGGTTTATATAAATTGTTGGCGGGTATTAAATATTATTGGTGAACCCGCCCCTACAGGCCATCGTAGGGGCGGGTTTCACCAACCATTTATGCTAGAAACCTACCATCTCAAAAACCCGCCCCCACAAGGCGAAAAATATTTCATTTCGATCGCAGTAAAGGTTAATCTAGATTATCGGTTGTGTGGGGGCGGGTTTATATAAATTGTTGGCGGGTATTAAATATTATTTGTAAAACCCGCCCCTACAGGCCATCGTAGGGGCGGGTTTCACCAACCATTTATGTTAGAAACCTACCATCTCAAAAACCCGCCCCGCCCAACGACAAATCCGCAATTAGTAATATCATCGCAGTTCCATCGCCCTCACCCTTCCCTAACAAAATCTAACAACCGGTGAGCCATTTCTAGCTTGCTGCAAGAGGGAATTTCTACTTGCTTCCCGGCGGCATTAATTAATATTGCTTGATTGGTATTGCTGCCAAAACCGGCACCTATTCGATCGATCGGGTTTGCGGCAATTACATCCAGTTTCTTCGATCGCAATTTCTCCAAAGCAGGCTTGACAATATCCCCTGTTTGTGCTGCAAACCCGATTAATTTTTGGTGCGGCTGTTTCAATTTTCCCAACTCTGCCACAATATCCGCTACCGGTGCCAACGGTAAACAATTCGGGAGCGATCGCTTCGGCAATTTTTCACTACTGTACTCAGCCGGTTTCACATCCGCTACCGCCGCCGCCATCACCGTCAAATCCGCCTCCTGAAAGCATTGCAGCATCGCCTGCCGCATTTCTTCTGCACTCGCAACTGCGATCGCCCGCACACCTGAGAGCGGCAATTCGCCAGTTATACTGTGTACCAGCGTCACTGTCGCGCCCCGGTGCTGTGCAGCTTGCGCCAAAGCTATACCCATTTTGCCGCTGGAAGGATTGCCGATAAACCTCACCGGATCGAGGTGTTCCCGCGTTCCTCCCGCACTGATCAACACCCTAATGCCCGCTAAATCGCGATCGCCCTTCGCATACAACAGCGATTCAATATGAGGCAAAATCTCATAAGGTTCTGCCATGCGGCCAACACCGGCGCGATCGCACGCCAGCATTCCCGCCCCCGGATTCGCAGCATGATAGCGCCGATAAGTCAACACTTCCCGCCAATTCCGCTGCACCGCCGGCTGTTCCCACATATCCGTATTCATCGCCGGTGCCAGCAAAATTGGGCAATTAGAAGCTAAGACAGTATTAGTCAACAAATTATCAGCAAAACCCCCCGCCAACTTAGCCAAAGTATTAGCTGTCAGGGGAGCAATTACAAAAACTTCCGCCCATTCTCCGAGTTGAATATGCAGGGGGCGCCCGTGATTTGCTTGCCAAAAATCTTTGTCAGTAAAAGCAGGATGGCGGCACAGAGTAGCAAAAGTCAAAGGCGTGACAAACTCTCCAGCCGCATCAGTAAGAATAGCTTTAACTTCCGCTCCAGCTTTCGCTAAAGTTGAAACTACTTCGCAAACTTTATAAGTTGCAATCCCGCCACTAACGCCGATTAAAATTCGTCTGCCTTTCATGTCATACCATTTTAGATTTTAGATTTTAGATTTTAGATTTTAGATTTTAGATTTTAGATTTTAAATTGGGAATGACTGATGAATACCAGGGTTGAGAGCTGGCCTACATTCACATTCTTTTTTGAAACGGGTGTCATTTTTTAATAAAAAAGAATCAAGAAAGAAATTAAGATAAACACAGGCTAAAATCCCTAATTCATCTGTTTAATCCGCAACAAAAGATGCTGCTAACTTCTTCCTCAATTCCGTCGAAAATTTTGAGCTAGATTTTTCAGTCTATGCTTCGTCGTAGGCTTCCATATCCAGAAGGTGGAGATAAGGTTCAACCAGCTCCGGCCGCTGAAAAGCAAGCGATCGCAACAAATGCCAATCATTCAATCCCTCAAAAGGATCTGTATAATCGTCAACTTCCAAACGGACAGCCAATTCTGCCACGTCCTGAGAAGTAAGTACAGCTATATCGCGCGATGCTTTGGTTAAAGTTTTCATTTTTTTCCCCTGCCCGAGACTTCCGCCATACTATATACTAAACCTTTAATCAGATTTCGACACAGTTTCTACAACAAAACTTCGCATTACCTCTATAACTTCCGGCCGAATCTCGTGTCCCATGTTAAATTCTCGATACTGCACCGCAGATCCCCAAGCCGTCAAACTCTCGCGCGATCGCACAGCAGCACTAACAGGCACAATAGTATCTTGAGTACCGTGTACGATTAAAACAGGGGGCAAAACACTCCCAGCAACTGGCGAAATCTGGTGTAAATAACCGCTCAGACAAATTAAACCAGCTAGGGGCAAAGTCAATCCCACATCTAGAGTCATCGCTCCGCCTTGAGAAAAACCACCTAAAATCGTGCGAGACAAAGGCACGCCCGTGGTGCTTTCCAAAGACAGCAAAAATTCCCTCAGCAATTGCCGGCTTTCTACCAATCCCTGAGCGTCTTTGGTTTGAAGGTTATACCACGCTTTGCCACTCATTACCTGGGGATGGGGAAAGGGGGCATCGGGAAACACAAACTGATAATCCGGCAAATTGAAAAAGGGTGCTAAGGAAGTCAAATCCCGAGCATTAGCACCCCATCCATGTAAAGCGACCATCAAAGCGACAGGTTGGCGATCCGTTGTGGGCGGTATGCTAATAGATTGTAAAGACATCGTAGTTAATAATTGGTAATCTGGCCTTGCTACAATTATAAATTGTTACGACGGGTAAAAACCCAGATATTTGTTTTCGGCCATATTCCACTGAAATTAGCACAGGTTTGCTAATAACTATAATAGTTGACTGTTGAGTGTTTACTGTTAAGAGTTAACCGTTGAAAGTAGAGTGCGAAATCCGAAACTTTCCCAAGTAGAGTGCGGATAGTTCACCTTTTCTAAACAGGAATTAGGGAGCATCTCCTATTGGTAAAAACACTTCTTCTGACTCCTTCCTTCTGCCTCCTTTCTTCTTCCTCTTTCCTCCTGCCTCCTGCCTCCTGCCTCCTTCTTTCTTCCTCTTTCCTCCTGCCTCCTGCCTCCTGCCTTCTGCCCCCTCCTGCCTCCTGCCTCCTGTCTCCAATTTATAGCTGGGCTGCTTCCATTGAGATGCTCGCAGCTAGACTCCGCTAGAAGCGAGATTTGTTCCGCTAATTCCAATTGACCGAAAGCATCCAGGATACAAACCCCCGGATTCATCCGTCCAGAAATAAAAAACCTGTATCCGATGAAACTTGCCGAACGTATTTATCGGTGGGGTCGCCTCTAAAATCTAAAATCTAAAATCTAAAATCGATTGGCACCTACCGCAGGTGAAACCTTAGAAACAGATTGCTGAGACTGTTGCCGCACCGGCACCTCAATCCAGAATTCAGTTCCCTCTCCCGGAGCCGATACGCACCTGAGCGAACCTTGATGTTTGTCCACTATTTGATAGGCGATCGACAATCCCAAGCCAGTACCTTTGCCTACAGGCTTGGTAGTAAAAAATGGATCAAACAAACGTTTTTTGACATTCTCCGTCATGCCGGTTCCATTGTCAGCGATTCGCACGCATACACAATTAGAACTTAAAAGTTCAGTGCGAATCCGAATAGTAGGTAAAAATGCAGAACTAGAGGCGTTTTTTTCGAGTATTTTTGGATTTTCTGGGTCAGATAAAACATCAATAGCATTGCTCAAAATATTCATAAATACCTGATTTAATTGTCCCGCCCAGCACTCCACTAATGGCAAATTTCCGTATTCTTTGATAAGTTTAATGCCCGGAAAATCACCTTTTGGTTTCAGCCGACTATCCAAAATCATCAAGGTGCTGTCAATGCCTTGGTGAATGTCAACCGACTTCATTTCAGCTTCATCCAAGCGCGAAAAATTCCGCAGAGAAAGCACGATCTGGCTGATCCGTTCAGCTCCCATATTCATAGAGTTTAGGATTTTAGGCAAGTCTTCACTGATAAACTCCAAATCAATATCTTTTAGTTTCGCTTGCACTTCTGGCGTTGGGTTGGGATATTGCTGCTGGTATATTTCCACAAGTTCCAGCAAGTCTCTAGTATATGCGCCTGTATGGATCAGGTTGCCAGAGATGAAGTTGACAGGATTGTTAATTTCGTGGGCAACTCCAGCCACCAACTGCCCCAGGCTGGACATCTTTTCAGTTTGGATGAGTTTAAATTGAGCTGCCTGCAAATTTTTTAGTGCTGTTTCTAGTTCAGCGGTGCGCTGTTTTAGTTGAATTGTACGATCGTACACTTGCTGTTCTACTTTTGCAGTACGTTCTAGAGACATCAACAGGTAAATCGTCAAGCTGCCAGTCATCAATAGCCCGATCGCACAAATTGCCAGCGAACCCTGATACGTCCTCATACTGTTGTACCCCTTTCCCGGCAAAACTAGCAGCCTCCACTGGCGGTCTGCTACGTTAAATAGGCGAGTGCAAGCACTAGGATTTTTACAGATTTTTCCCCGGATATTAGTTAACTCTGGCTTTTCGTGTTTTGGGTTATCTATCAACTGCTTAGCTTGTGAGTCGTAGCGCACCAGAAAGCGTTCTTTCTCTATAGCAGAGTTGTCATAGAGGTAAAAATTAATCTTGTCTAAATTTAGCGATTCTAAAGAGGAATCGACCATACTGGTGATCTGAAACAGACCCGCAATAACTCCCATTAGGTTTTGGCGGCCGTTGACCGAGTTATCAGCAGAAGTTGTGCGGCGGGGTACTGGTAGAAATACTTGCAATCCCGGTTGATTGTTGCTGACTAATCTAATCCGCGCGGAAGCGGCTATTTTCCCGGTATTCACCGATTTCTCTAAAGCTGTTTTGCGATCGGGGCTGGAGGCAACATCAAAACCGATCACTTTGTTATCTTCTTCTAGTGCTTCTCTGTAAATAATGGGAAAGTATTCCGATCGCACTTTTGCTTTGACCTGCTTTTTGTCAGGAGTTCGTTCGTAAATTTGAAATACCGGAAAACCTTCGGATCGAATTTTCCGTTCGTAAGCTGTTTTTTGGGCAGCCGGCACGCGCCGAATCCAGTTAACAGAATGTATAGCAGTATTTCGGGCAAGTGCAGGTTGAGCGAATTGCTTAAAATCTTCTCTGGTAACTTCAGTAGATGCCCTGTAGAATGCTTCAAGTGAGTACAGAACTTCTAAATTTTTGTTGATGCTTTGCTGCAATGCCACATTCAGGCGATCGGCTTGCTGATGAAATTCAGCTTGCATTCGTTGGTTTTCCGAATGCCACACAACGGCTGCGGCTGCCAATGACAAACTCGTACCTGTGCAAAGAGTCAGCGCTGCTGGAATGTAGCGACGGTGCGACTGTAAACTTTCCGTCAGCGAATTAAACCAATTGCTCGCAAAATTCATTTTCCACACCTTCTACCACCGGAGTGCCATTCGTTTAAAGACTTGTGAAATTCCTTGATAGCACGATCGACAGCGCACAAACAAGATTGTCTAAAAACTTACGATCGCAGGAACAGGACTTACCCGGAGAAACCCAATTTCTACGAAAATATTGGTGTGGTAACGAGAAATCTGGGGAGAAACCGGGTTTCTTAGCAATAGTGCATCCACGACTGAGGGATTGCCACCAATTGTAACCAAGTGTAACGAACTCTGTTCCAATCTGGGCGTTCCCAACTTCCTGCCCCGGAAGAACCGGGGAACAAGAAAAAACCTTGATCTGGTGGGGCGGGTAATCAATACCCACCCTACAAAGCCAACTTAAATTGGGAACCGCTTACAAAACAGTCCCTATTTCCTTCAAATAAACCCGTGTAAACGGTTCATCATTCCCCAGAGTATACTGTTCGATCAATCCCTGGCGGCGAATAGAAATACTACTTCCTTCCCTCACCACCACAGTATCCTCATCAGTGCTTTCTCTGACCAACATCATCTCAGTTTCTCCCGGATTGTCCAGCACCACCATATTGCTGCCCCGATAAAACATTCCCTCAGCTTCCAAAATCTCTTCGGGATATTCAGCAATTAACAAATCTAGCTTGGGATTCCGCAGCAAACTTTGCAAGTTGAGATGGTAATTCTTATTCAAAACTTTTTCAGAACGGTTAACAAAAAGTCCACCGCGACAAACCGCACCGATTGTCCAATCGGGATGCTGCAACAGAATATGGTCGATGGTTTCTTGTAGGTCATGTACCGAAATTCTGTTGAAAGTAATAATCGGAATTCTGGCCGCTTTTCCCGATTCAAAGAAAGTTTCGATAATATGCGAAGGCACATCAACCCCTTCGCCGACAGCGGGGTTGAGGTGCATAAAAATTCCCGGCGCGGCATTGATCTCGATAATCCCAAAATTGCCGGTTTTCCAAGATTTGGCGAGAGTTTCTGTTATCACATCAATCCCCAAACAAGTTAACCGAAAATGTAGGGCGATATCTTGAGCCAAAACAATGTTATCCGGGTGAATAGTGCGGGTAGCGTCGATGCTGATGCCGCCTGCGGAAAGATTAGCGACTTTGCGTAGATACACAGTGCGATCGCGAGTTGGCACACTATCCAATGACAGCCCTTGTTCTTCCAGATACATTTCCATCGCTTCGTCGGACTGAATTTTGCTCATCGCCGAAGTTGGCGTATCCAAACGTTCTGGTTTGCGGTTTTCACGGCGGATCAATTCGCGAATTGTTGAGTCGCCATCACCTGTTACCGAAGCGGGCCGGCGTTCAGTTGCAGAAACAAATTTGCCGTCAACGCACAGCAGCCTAAAATCCGATCCTTTGATGCTGTTTTCCACAATTACTCGCACCGGATCTGTTTCGGGAATGGCCTTAACTGCTCTTTTAAAAGCCGCCTGCAATTCCTCGGCATCCTGGACATCTGCTGTTACGCCAATTCCTTTATGGCCGACTACTGGTTTGATAGCAACTGGGTAGCCAATTTCTCTAGCAACTGCCAGAGCTCCGTTTTCTGTGGAGACGATATCGCCTTTGGGAACAGGAAATCCTAATGTAGCGAGAAAGGCTTTACAATCGTCTTTGCGCGTGGTAAAATCTGAGTCTAAGTGGCTGTCAGAATCAAAGGTAGTTGCAGAGCCGCGAACCAGTTTTTTGCCGTACCCATATTGCATTAGTCCTTCATCCCACAAATAAAATGCGGGAATGCCTTTTTGGGATGCCGATCGCATTAACGAATAAACTGTCGGGCCTCCGTAAACTGACTGCCGGAACATATTTTGCAGCGCGCCAATTTGTGATTCCAAGGGAAAGTCTTGATTTTGATTGATGGCTTCAAACCAATCCCAAACTGCGTACACTACTGCTCTGGCAGTGCGGGCGTGAAGTGCTTCTATGCTGATTCTGTTAAACTGAGAAAACGGCTTGATGTTCCAGTGTTGGAAGTGCAAACCCATGTCGAGTTTGGCTACTTCTGAGGCGGTACGGCCGAACAGTTGGGCATGGTTCGAGAAAGTTTCGTGCAGCAGTTGCGGGTAGCGATCGCCAATAATTTCCTGGTAATGTGCGATCGGCAAAGGTTCGCTCGCGCCCGTCACCGCTAAATCAAAAACTAAAGCCGCGGTGTCTAAATAAGGGTTGGGCCCGATATAGTGTTTGAAGTTGAAAACATCAAAAATATCGGTTTTTCGAGCATTGACTCGGGCTGTTTCGGTGCTTTTTTCTTGCAGCATTTTATAACCTCCTTTGAGCTAATTTTTTACGGTAACTTTATAGTCGGTGCATGGGATACTACCTGCGGGCATAGATATTACAGCAGTGAGATAAATACTCCCAGCAATTCTGCCCTCAGTATTTGCCGAGAGGGGGAGTGGGAGAGATGGGGAGATGGGGAGAGGGGGAGAGGGTGAGAGTGGGAAAATATTCCTTCTTCCTTCCACATCTGACTAAGTATTGATGACTAAGCATTGATAACTAAGCATTGATGACTAAGCACTTATGACTAATGACTACTTCTTTCCCCCCTCCCAAGAAAAAGCTATAACTTTTGAGAGGTACACTGTGTACTTATAATTGTTTATGACAGTGAAAGAAAATTTAAGAGGCAGCAAATTATGAAGATCGCACAAACTGCTCTCAGGGAAAAAGTTCACCACCTAGCTGAGGAAGCCTTTCACCGGAAGCTAATTTCTGGCTACGGCGATGGTCAAAACAGCAACGAATATCAGATTGTCTGGAACGGCAAACCCAGACACCTACCTTTAGAACGGGCGAGTACCATATTGAGCAATTTGATCGAGCGATCGCACTAAGGGGCGATCGGGCTAATTGAGGACTTACGCTCATCAATCCGATTTCTACGAGCAATCAGAGGAGGATTAGCGAAGAATCGGATCGGAAACCGGATCGATCGCCCCGCGCGCGTGGGCCCTGTAATTTAAGCTCATTCCTTGACCCCCCCTATCTCCTGTTAGGGGGGGTAAGTTTGTTTTCTCGATTATCGAGGATGAGTAAACTCCCATATCACCCTTGCTGTGTGCGTTCTAGAGTGGTAGAAGCCTGAGAGGTTTTTGGTATCTATATATACCTTTTGGCCGTTTTCGGAAAAAAGAAGTTTGTGTTTTAGTAAAATTACATAAATTAACAGTGGAGATAATATGGCGAGCAACGAAATTCAGGGGAAGTTGCTAATTATTGGTGGTGCCGAAGACAAAGAGGGGGACTGCAAAATTCTGCGGGAATTCTTGCGCTGCGCCGGAGGCACTAAAGCCCGCATTGTAGTGATGACGGCTGCAACAAGCCTGCCGGGAGAAGTAGGAGATAATTATATCCGAGTGTTTGAGCGACTCGGCGCTGAAGATGTGCGAGTTGTTGACACCCAGAAACCCGAAGATGCCAACAATCCAGATTATTTAGAAGCGATCGAACAAGCCACCGGCATATTCTTTACCGGCGGAGATCAAGCCCGGATTATTAGCTGCTTGAAAGACACCAAACTCGACGCAGCTATGCACAAGCGCTACTCGGAAGGGGCGATCGTTGGTGGCACCAGTGCCGGCGCGGCGATGATGCCAGACGTGATGATTATTGAAGGAGACTCGGAGACAAATCCCCGCGTTGATGTGGTAGCAATGGGCCCGGGAATGGGTTTCCTTCCAGGAGTTGTCATTGACCAGCATTTCGCCCAGCGAGGTCGTCTGGGACGCTTAGTTTCGGCACTCTTGCTGCAACCTGCCGTGTTGGGATTTGGTATTGACGAAAATACAGCTATTTTAGTCAGCGGTGACGAGTTGGAAGTCATTGGCGCAGGCGCTGTAACTGTCATCGACTCGTCTGAACAACTCCACGACAATCTGGAGGGACTGTTGAAGGATGAGGCTTTGGCGATTTGCGGGGCAAAGTTGCACATCCTCCCCCACGGATACCGGTTTAACTTGAAAACTCACCAGCCGGTGCTCCATAACGTAGCAATTACAGCAGAGACAGAAAGGGCGATCGTCTAATTTACTTGCCACTGGCAAACATCTTAAAATTATGTAAGGTGGGCACTGCACACCTTACCCATTCTACCAAGTAGGATGGTTAAAAACCCAGTTGCTCTCTCCACAAGTAATAAAAAGAAGAGGATTTTACCTCTTCTTTTATTGCTGCGGTTTCGGGTTTTTTAAGCACTTTTCTGTTCGCCAAAAATCGACTGCTGCCCTTCTGCGGTCGATATTAAATTCCACCCTTGAGTTCTCAGCTTTTGATATGTTGCCCATCCCTTAGAACCACCTGGTTCCCGGTAGTCGGATACAGCGAACTGCGGAAAAGCTGTATAAGGCCGCCACCCCTGACGGGCATCGGTGCGTAAGTGCAATATCTTTTCTCCATTGCGTCCCAATCTGGGCAACCAACACATTTGTTTTAGCATTTTTAACACTCCAGAGTTTTACAGTAACGGTAATTCGCCAACATCCCACATTAAACTTTTAGAGCCTTAGAGCCACTGCTCGGAATATCTAACGGGTAACAGGGACGAATGAGATTTTCACCAATTACCAATTACTGAGGTAGCAGCAGTCGTTAAAGCTGATTTTTGTTCTACAAAGTTTACCAGTCAAAAACTATAAAACAAGTGATACCAAGACATAAGCAAAAATAATCCTTGCTATTCTCGGCTCAAACTTGCCTTAAAGTCGGAGGAAAACCCAGTTGAATAAAGGATTCATGGTTCTGGTTTCCCTTGCCTTACAATTACACGCTCATCCTCGCTGTTTCCGCATAAAATGGCATCTTTCTACGGTATTATTCCTGTAGGCTAAAAAATGTTTCTTTAGTTACAAATGTTAAATGTTCACCACGATTTATTTAGTTATCAAAAGTTAAATTACTTTTCATACAATACTTCAGACAGTTTTTGATAGCCCACCGTAGAATAAGGGTTTCAAGGCTCTAAGGCAAGTTCGCTACCAACGGAAAATCTAGGGTTTCAGACTACTAGACCTCTTGCAAAAATCCTTTCATCAATTGATGGGACGGGCTCTCCGGCCCGTCCCACAAGAGTTATTTCTTCTTGTGGGACGGGCTCTCCGGCCCGTCCTAATTATTTTTGCAAGATGTCTACTAACTAAAAACAGTCCCGACTATTTTTCATAAACAGCGCTTAATAATTTTTAGTTACTTTAACTACATTTTTGATTAAAATCTGGCCTCCGCGTGCGGGAGCATCTCAATGAAAGCAGCCCTCCGCTAGAAATTGGAGTTAGGAGTCAGGAGCCAAGAGCCAGGAGAAAAGAGTCAGAAGGAAGAAGGAAGGAGCCAGAAGAACTGTTTTTACAAATATGAGATGCTCCCCCGCGTGCTGGTGCGTAGTGTGCACTACTAAATCCTCCGGCTGCCCACTGTACACCTTACAACATAAGAGTTACAGCGTTAACTCTTAACTACGATGGCGACAAATTGGCAAAATTGTAAAAATCAATACTAATCACACTTAGAAGTTCTGCAAACAAGCTATTCATGGCCGCTGCAATTGAATTTAAACTCTTCGGTTCCAACAACAAAGCAGCTAGACTGCTCGGCTTCTTTTCCTTTCCTTATGGAAAAAATTTGCTTAGAAAAAAATGACAGAGGTTATTTCCGCACTAAAATTCAGGGCGTTGCTTAATCAGGGTATGAAAAAAAATAAGTTGAAAATCCCGAAGCTTTGTAGATACTGGTTTCTCTGACTTGCATATTTAGCCTTTCATACCATAAATCAGCAACGCCCTGCAATGGTCTTTGTTGAAAAATTAGCCAAATCATGAGTTGTGGGAATACTACAAACACGTGATTCGGCTGCGGCAACATTTGCCGGCACTTTATACCGACAATATTTAATTTATCCCCGAAAATCCAGAAGCCAAAGTGCTTGCTTATTACCGCTGGAGCGATGAGGGAACGCGAGCAGTAGTTGTGGCTAATTTTTCGGATAATTATCTATCTGGTAACAGCATTCCTAAATTTCCGGCTGCGGGAACTTGGCACGAGTGGATGTACAACAAAATAGTAGAAGTTGGCGAAGAAGGGTTTAAGTTTGATTTGCCGGAATGGTCAGCCCAAGTATTTGTTTGAGAGCCGGAGAATTATGTCTCCAGGCAGATGATCTGGGAAGTTGTACAACAGTAAATTGTATTTAGGATGGGCGCACCAAAGTCAAGAAACCGGGTTTTTCTACCGGGGCGGATGGCTGTAACGATACTTTTTTGTAAAAAAAACTCGGTTTCTGCATCCAAGAGTGCGATCGTAATTCCTGGTATTGAGAATAACAATTACAGGGCGATTTGCCAACCGTGAATTAACACGTCAATTAACACGTGAATTAACACGTCAATTAACACAAACTTTGTCGGAGGACAAACTCTATGGGCTGGCTAAAAAGATTGTTTGGTTTAGAAAAAAAAGACAATCAAGAAACTGTTGACGCTCCTGCTTACCAAGCACCTGTAGCTCAATCTCAAGCTCAAGCTCAACCTGCTGCGAGCGCTCAGACAATCCCGCCGGAACGCATGGGCTTGAACGGAGAATACGATCAAAGCGGTTTAGCTAAACGGGTGGCTCAGGCTTTCGATGCCAATCCCGATGTTGCGGATATTGAGACTGTTTATGTGGCTCAACTTGGCACTACGGTAGTTCTCAAAGGTACAGTTCCCAGTCAGGAAATTGTCAACAAGTTGGTGACAATTGCTAAAGGTGTTAAGGGTGCAACTGGGGTGCAAACTAATGAAGTTACTGTCGGCTAACGCGACGGTTATTTCTAACAGTTAGCAGTTAGCAGTTAACAGCTAACAGTTAACTGTTAACTGCTCACAGTCTTTTTTATCTATTATGGTTTAAAGAAAAAATATGCCAGGGGAAACCTTAGAACCTAGTCGGGGTAAATTAGAACGGACTCTTTCGCAGGGAATTCAAGCTTTGTACCGCTCTCAACTCGGACACCCAACGAGTCAGGCGCTCTGCAATCTTTTGGATAACAAATTGATAATTGTTGTCGAAAATGGGCTTACTCAACCGGAAAAACTGCTGGCTCAGAACGGTCAGCAAGATTTGGCGTTGCAGGTGCGAACACAATTAGAATCTCTTCTGGAATTGCCACTGAAAGAATTAATCCAAAAGGTTTTGGGCGTGGGAGTCATTGATTTGCTCCGCGATGCGACCTTGGAGACAGGCCGCACTGGAACGATCGCAATTTTGGACTCTGCACCTCAAGTTCGTGATTCTAATTATAATAAATCTAAAACTCAACCAAAAGCAGTGGAGAGTTGAGGTGCTGGCGGATAACTGTTTCTAAATCTTTGATGTTAAAAGGTTTGGAAAGGTATTCCACGCAGCCTGCTTGGAGAATTCGAGCGCGGTCTTCTGGTTTTGCTAGTGCTGTGACAGCAACAATCGGAATATGTCGGATCGCGGGGTTTTGTTGGGCGCGCTTTACTACTTCCATACCGTCTATATCCGGCAGGCAAATGTCGAGTACGATTAGGTCGGGTTGTCGATCGACTGCTGCTGAAAGAGCTGTGTACCCGTCCACTGCTCCCACGCACTCGCAGCCGAATAAATCGAGTATTTGTGTCAGCAGCTCTAAGTTGTCAGGATTGTCGTCTACAGCCAACACTAAAGGACGCTTGTCAACCGGGGGTTGACCGCTAGTAAAAGACGAGGATTCCAATTTATTGTTCCAATGAGGGTAGTTCATAAATGCCGATCGACACGATCAAAAAATTTGTTACCGAGGCATTCTTTAAGTGGCGCTGGGGCACTTGAAACAGATTGGCTCGTATTTGTAGCTCTCCGATGACCAGTTTTGGGTCTAAGCCGATACAATATCGGTACAAGCGGGGGCAAAACGACCGCAGTTGGTTAACCCCAGAGCATCTGCTTAATTCTACCTCTCCCAGCGTCAATTACCAAGGCTGAGACCCTCTTGGTGCGTCAGCCTTGGTAAAAATACGCACTAAATACGGAAAATATTACCAATCAAGCATCCTCGCTTAATAGCATTGAATAGTGGCGACAGCTTTTTAGGATATTAACCACATTAGAGATGGGTTCCCATACAAGGATCTACCTAAAGGAAGATTCTAACCGATACTTAATTTTAATAACTTCCACCTGCTGAGAGATACTTGATTACTCTACTTTATACTTCAATGTTTGAAAGTAGTAATCATCACAATTTAAGCCAGTAAAAAAAATCAGTTTTTACATGAGCTTTACCGGATATTAACCTAGGAGGTTTTAATGACAATTCCAATCAGAGACGACCTGACTTACATTTTGCTCAAAAAGATTGGCAGCGGAAACGGCAGGGGAGAGTCGGAAATTAGGAACGCAGCGGAAGAATATGTCGGTCACCCGGTGGCGGAAGCGGAATTGCTCGGTCATTTGGACTACCTCAACCAAAGGGAATTTATCAAAGCTAAGTTTAGTGGCGAGCCTTATGGAGGAACTGAGTTAGTGCCGCCTTTAGTGGCATTTCAAGAAGCTGAGTTAACAGAAAAAGGCCACAAACTGTTACACAAAATGGAGACGAATCCTCCGGTCTCGCTCCACCACGAAGGCTCGGCAGTTCCTATCGCTTCAAAGGATATGCCGTTTTTGGAAAAAGTGATGGTAAACGGTCACTTGGAGGATATTTTTGATGCCCGCGACATTACCGAAGTAGTGTACCGGGTCATGCGCGATGTGATGACAAAAGAAGCAATTGAGCACGTGGAATCTGAATTGCACACAGAAGTTTTGCCTACGGATGACAAAACCCTGCAACAAGAAATAGCAGACCTCTGGAAAGATACCAATCCGCTGGTGGGATTGCTCAGCCGGATACGTCAGCCTTTGACCGGCCCGCCTGCACCTTTGGGGATCGATGGCAATTTGTTTGCACGGAGGGTGGAACTAGAAGGCGCACTTCCTTCAGGAGTAAAACCGGAAACTGCGATCGCCGCTGTATTTTCGGCAACGAAGGATGAGCTGTCCGAGGAGCGAATTCAGGAAATAGCTGGCTTTTTGCCGGACAGAATTCGGGAAATTTGGGCGTCGGCTTAACGAGACATTTTAAGGTATAAATACTTGCCAGCCGGCTTGAGCAACCAGTATTCTCCCTCCAGAGGGCAGAATACGGGTTGGTCAAGCAGGTTTCTCTATAGCTTTTGTGTTGTAGCTGTGCAATTGCTTTGTATTGAGGACTCAAGTCCGATCGAACTCGATCGGACTTGAGTCCTCACTACTTGTCAGATCGCTCTTTCCTTGCTTTGTAAGTGCTGTGAAAAACCCGGTTCATCACCGAAATTGGTCGGAAAACCCGAAATATCCCCAGAAACCGAGTTTCTCGGTCTTGGGTTGGGTCAAGCCCCTAGACGGGGCGAAAGTGTTGTAATGTATAATACAGGGCAAGTTAAGACTGTGGCTCGCAAAAATGCTGTCAACAGCCCGGGAGCTCAAAAGCGATGACCCGCACCAAAGTTAGACAAATGTCACGATCGACTTTAGAACAAGAGATTTTACTCAATCGAATTACCAATCGCATCCGTAACTCTTTAGAACTCCAAGAGATTTTGACCACCACTGCGCGAGAAATCCGCAGCTTTTTAGAAAGCGATCGAGTAAAAGTTTATCGCTTTGAGGCAGACGGTAGCGGTGAGGTGATTGCTGAGTCCATCAACAGCGACAAGTTGCCATCTATGCTGGGTTTGCGCTTTCCACCAGGCGACATTCCCCAGAGTGCTCGGGAAATGTTTCTCAAAGCGCGGCAGCGAGTGATTGTAGATGTGGAATTGCAGCATCAAACAATTAATCGGTTAGATTGTCCCGAAACCGGCAAAACTTTAGCAGTTGAAGATATTAGCTATCGTCCTGTAGACCCCTGTCACGCTGAATATCTGAAGGCTATGGGGGCACGTTCTTCTCTGACGGTGCCGATTTTGCATCAAAATCACCTTTGGGGACTGTTGGTGTCTCATCACAGCCAACCGAAACGGTTTAGCGATCGAGAATTGAAAATGGTGCAGTTGCTTGTGGATCAACTTTCAATTGCGATCGCCCAATCTTTTCTGCTGAGTCAAGCTAGACAGCAAGCGCGCGACGAAGCCGTTATCAACCAAATTACCAGTTTGCTGCATTCTCCTCTGGAACTAAACGAAATTCGCAAAGCAGTTCTCGAACAAACTGTCAAGCATTTACGCGGTTCAGGAGGGCGACTCTACATTGCAGCCGAGTTTGGCGATCGGCCGGCTTTGCTTTATACCTGTGGCCAGCAGCCTGCAGACATCGACCTTGAACTCAGCCCGTTTTGGCAGCAGATTATGGGGAGGGCCAACCAAGACGATCGAGCACAAACTGCTAATCATACAAGCCAATTAGGTATTTTTGAAAATCTCTATTCCCAGCATTACAGCTCAATTGACAGCAATATTTCCAGTTATATCGTACCGCACTTGTACGCAATTTCCGATATTTCTAAAGAACCTCAACTCAAATCTGTATCTGCCAATTTAGTCGCAGCTTCCATTCGATCGTTTTTGGCCGTACCGCTGCAATACCGCCAACAGTGCATCGGCTGTCTCACCGTTTTTCGCAGCCCTATACAAACCGAAATTTTGTGGGCGGGCCGTTGCAGTTCGGACGCCCGGAACGATCGTCCCCGACAGTCCTTTGCAGCTTGGAAAGAAATCAAAACAGGCGAAGCTCAAAAGTGGACCAGCGAGGAACAGAAGCTAGCACAATCTTTAGGAACTCACCTGTACATGGCTGTAATGCAGAGGCGTGTAGAGGCGATGATCCGACATCAAGCTTCTCACGATCCATTAACGGGTTTACCTAATAGATTACTGTTTAATGAAAGGCTGTCTTTAGCTTTAGCTAGCGCTCACCAAAATGGAGAAATGCTGGCAGTAATCTTTCTAGATTTAGATAGATTTAAAAATGTTAACGATACTCTCGGTCACCCAGTGGGCGATTTGTTGCTGCAAAGTGTATCTCGGCGTTTGACTAACTGTTTGCGCGTCGGGGATTCGATGGCTCGTTGGGGCGGAGATGAATTTACTGTGCTGCTGTACAATATCACCACCCCAGAGGAAGCAACTAAGATTTGCCAGCTAATTATCCAGAGTTTAAGCACTCCTTTTGATTTTGAGGGTTTGGAACTTTATATTAAGGCTAGCTTGGGAATTGCTTTGGCTCCTTACGACGGAGAAGATGCAGAAACTTTGCTGAAAAATGCTGATGCTGCGATGTACAAAGCTAAACAGAAAGGTCGCAATAATTATCAGTTTTACACGCAGGCGATCGGCAGTAAAGTCTCCGAGGATCTGAACTTAGAAAATCATCTTTACAAAGCTCTAAACAAATCTGAGTTTGTCCTGTACTATCAACCGCAAATAAATTTAAATACTGGCAAAATAGTGGGCATGGAAGCTCTGATTCGCTGGGAGCATCCCGAACGCGGTTTGATTCCTCCCGATCGATTTATTCCCTTAGCTGAGGAAACAGGATTAATCTGCCAAATTGACGAATGGGTGATGCGGACTGCTTGCTTGCAAAATCGAGCGTGGCAGTTACTGGGATTGCCGCCGATGCGGATAGCGGTGAATTTATCAGCCCGCCAGTTTCTGCAACCTCACACGGTACAAATCATCGCTGAAATTTTATCAGAAACCAAGTTAAATCCCGAGTATTTAGAAATAGAAATTACCGAGAGCATTGCCATGACAGATGTGAGCTTTACGGTGTCGGTATTGCAGCAGTTGCAGGACATGGGAATTCACATTTCTCTGGACGATTTTGGCACCGGTTATTCTTCGCTGTGGTCTCTGAAAAACTTTCCGCTCAATAATTTAAAAATAGACAAATCCTTCGTGGCAGATTTGGTGACGGGCAGCAACGGTGCTACTATTGTGAAACTGGCGATCGCCTTGGGACAGGGGCTGAATTTACAGGTGATTGCTGAGGGAGTGGAAACAGCAGAACAGTTAGCGTTTTTGCACTCGCATAAGTGCGATATGGGTCAGGGTTACTTCTTTAGCAAACCAATACCGGCGGCGGCGGCAACGCAATTGTGCCTAGAAAATCAATCTGGGAACAAACAAAAGCTTCTCTTTTGAGCGATATCTGTAGGAACAAAGGCTTTCGCCGTTTCCGGCGCGGGGAGTAAGACACGGCGTCATGCCCATAGGTGTCAACTTAGCGTTAAACCCGCACTCCGGCAGTCCGGCAGGGGTTGAAACCCCTGCCTCAAAGCTGAAGTCCTCGCTATGAGGACTGAAAAACTCATTAGTCCTCATAGCGAGGACTTCAGCTATTAGACAGGGACTTCAGTCCCTGGCGGACTGCCGGGTGGGAGGACTGGCGGACTGATAGCTTAAGTTGACACGACGAAAGGCAGTGCCGTTTTCCTACATAATGATTATTTTGGGGTAGGGAAACGGCGAAAGTCTTTGTCCTCCGTTGCCTTACTGCCAAACAAACACTTTGGCTTCGTATTCCGGCAAGTCAATCATAATATTGTCATCGCCCGATTCAATATCATAATTCCCCGTCCATTCGTGCCAAGTTCCGTTTGCCGGGAAGTGGGGAACGCTGTAACCAGCTAAATAATTTTCCGAGAAATTCGCCACTACAACAACTCTCGAACCTTCATCGTTCCAGCGAGTGTAAGCAAAAACTTTCGAGTCTGGGTCTTCGTGGAAAAAGTCGATGTTTTCTGTGTAAAGTGCTTGGTTATTTTTACGCAGGTGAATCAAGCCTTTGTAGTATTCCCACAAACCTTTATTGAGGTCATTTCCTAGCAGCGTCCAGTCTATTTTAGCTTGCTCAATTGTTTTGCCTTTATATTCGCCAAATTCTTCGCCCATCCAAATCAGCGGCACGCCAACTGCTGTCATTAACAGCACGGTTCCCAACTTCGCCCGCTTGAATGCTGCTTCATCCAAAATTCCGCGCGATCCCAATTCGGCAAAAACGCGATCGTGATCGTGATTGCTCAAATAATTGACTACATTCGTAGCACCCAAGTAACCTTGCCGCTTGCAGTCGATTACCTCTTTGAGACGTTCTAAATCAAAATTGTCCCCGCAGAGTTGTGGAATTATGGAGTGATAGAAACTGTCGTGCCAGCAGCCGTCCATCGGCCCGTCTAGATTGGTGATGCTGGGATCGTCGGGAATGTATTCCGCAACGGTGTAAAACGGTTTGGGGCCGGCGACATTTTTGGCTTCTTGAACTACCCAGTGCATAAAATCGTAGTTAGCAATTTGTCGCGCCGCGTCGAAACGAATGCCGTCGAGATGATATTCTTGAATCCAGAAGCGGACTGTATCGCCAGCAAATCTGCGCGCCGGGAAAGTTCCTAAGTTTTCGTCGTAGAATTCGTAGTTAAATTCCGGGCCCCAATTGTTGTCTGGATCGCGGGGTTCGTGGTGGTACCAATAATCGTGATCGATTTGAGTGAGGGGGCTCGACGCTTCCGAGTGGTTGTAAATCCCGTCGATGATGACGCGAATGCCGCGCCCGTGACACTCGTCTATCAGGTTTTTGAGTTCTTCTGTGGTTCCGTAGCTGGACTCGGCAGCGAAGAAGTAGCGGGGGTTGTAGCCCCAACTGTAGTCGCCTGGGTATTCTTTGAGGGGCATGAGTTCGATCGCGTTGATGCCGAGTTCGACTAGGTAATCGAGTTTTTCGACGACGTGCTTGTACTTGCCGCGGGCGAGGGGGTCGGCTTCGCCGCCGGAAAAGTCGGCAACGTGCATTTCATAAATCACTAATTCCCGATCGGCCGGCAGCGGTTTGTCGTCGTGTTTCCACACGTAGGTATCGACAATGCGATCGCCATCTTTGATCCGAACAAGGCCGTTTTGACTTGGATCGTCGATGTCAGTCGCGTAGGGATCGACCACATCTACCCACTGATCGGGTTCCACAAACCAGCTTTTCGACTGAACGCGGAATTTGTATTGATAAACGCCATCCTCCAACTCAACTCGCGTGCGGAAATAACCATCTTCGTCCTTTTCCATCGGAATATCTTCCCAATTAGAAAAAGAGCCAATCAAGGCAGCTCCTTTGTTGTAGGGAGCAAATAACTTGAATTCAATTGGGGCGGCCATAATACCTCTTTCTAAAATATTTCAGTAGCAGTAGATACTTTTAATTTCGCAAATTTAAGCGAACTCAGCATCACTCTACGGATATAATTTCTTTAAGGCTTAACTATTCCTAAAAGTCTCGTAATCTGGTCTCTGTCTCTGCCTTTTATCAAGTGAAATCGCGCAATATCGGCAGTGCGAGCGAAATTTATCTAACTGGGGATCGCTCAACAATAAGTATTAGTAATAAGATAGTTTTTTAGCATCTATCTTAAGGTAGATTTACTTTTTTTAAAATTTAAAATATATATGTACTGGGATAGATGCGGCTTTAAAATTTCCCCTTTTATTAACAACGAACAATTAGTCACTCGCCGTGCACTGCACAGCCTAAATCAGTTGCTGTAAGGTGCGCCCAGCGCACCCTACTTTTAACTTGATTATGCGTGATGATAAGGCTTCATCCAACCAAGCCAGAACGCAGGGCGAGAACGGCTGCCTGAGTGCGGTCATCAGCGCACAACTTGTTCAAAATATTGCGGACGTGAGTCTTGACTGTACCGACAGTAATGTAAAGCTTTTCGGCGATTGCAGCATTGCTGTAACCCTGTACGATCAGTTCCAAAACCTCTAATTCCCGCTCGGTTAAAGGGTAAGTCTCAATGATGTGACTAAACTCTGGTTCGGCCGCCTTAATTGTGACTCTTTTGCCCTCAGCCTTCGGTTCTTCCGGCGCGGGTTCCTGAGTGCGAGCTTGTTTCAGGACGATACGGGCGATCGCCGGATCGATCCAAGAGTTACCTTCGTGAGTTACTTTTACTACATCTAATAACTGATCGAAGCTAATATCTTTCATGCAGTAAGAATCAGCTCCGGCGGCAAAAGCTGCCAGAACTTCTTCTTCATTGTCCTGAAAAGTCAGAATCAAAATTTTGGTATCAGGATCGGACTCCGCTACCGATTTTTTGAACTTTTGTGTAAGTTCAATGCCATCAAAATCCGGCAAGCCAATGTCTACAATTGCCACGTCAGGTTTTGAAGACTGAAGCAGTTTCAAGCCCTCTGTAGCGTTAGCTGCATCGCCGACAACTTCTATGGTGTCACGCTGTTGTAAAGCTGTGCGGATGCCGACTCTTGTCAGGTCATGGTCTTCTACCAAAGCAACGCGAATTTTACTCATCTTTCTTCCAATAGCCCGCTAAACTTTTAAAATATCGTCAACTGACTCAGCTAAACTGAGTAAATTTGAGAATGTGTCCTGATTTAGGGTTTTACAGGTCGCACATCATTTTTAAGCATACTCATGCAGCCGCCAAGAATGCAAGTTAATTTTTAAGTTATTTTGCGGCGATGCCTGCACGAGCCTTCCTCGGGACAGGTAAGCTCTCAATGTTTCAACAGTTTAACTGAATTATCTCATTGTCCGCCCGTTGATAGAGGTAAAGATACCACTACCCAGATAAATTTAAAGTATAAAAAATTTTGATGCACTTGGATCGTCAAAATCAATAAAGCTAGCAGCACGAGTCTTTAGCCGATGTTAGGGCTGTAGTCCAATGCTTATTTATATAACCTGTTATGACTCAGTATCACGGCAATAAGTCTTTTGAGTCGGAGTTTTCCGACTCTGAAATCTTACACAAAGTATCTGAAATAACATCCCCCCAACCGCAAGTTGGCGACGGTCAAACTCAGGACGATCGCCTGTGGTCGGCAATTCCTCAGATAGTTTGGAAAACAAATGCTGACGGCGGGGCGACTTATTTCAGTCAGCGCTGGGAGGAGTACACCGGGGTACCAGCAGCAGCAGCTTTGGGTTTCGGCTATCTGGCGCGCGTCCACCCAGAAGACCGCCCTCGTCTATTGGCGAGATCGCACACTTCTAAGTTCCCGCCGCCAAGCTACGAAATTCTATTTCGTCTGCAGACGCGAGAGGGCACTTACCGCTGGAACGTGGCGAGAGGAGGGCCCGCTAATCTAGACAGTCAGGAAGTTTTGGAGTGGGTGGGAACCTACACAGATATGGAGCCGATCGAACAAACTCAAGCCGAGCCCCAAGCAGAACTAGAGTTGTGCCACCATCAAGCGCGCTCGGAAGCTAACTTCAACGCTGAAAAAAGGTGCGAATCCCGGACGGTAATAGAGCCGGGGCGGGAGTTACAGGTGATAGAGCAGTTTACAAATATATTGAGCCAGCGCGCGGGTAATTGGGGTGAATTGGTGCAAGCCATCGCGGACGCGACTGTGGAGGCGATCGCAGGAGCGGAATTTTGCCTAGTTGCTCTCCTGGAGTCCGATTGCACCGGCCTCAAACTCAGCGCTGTCGGGGGCACGGAAAACTTTGGTGGGGGCAAAACCCCGCACGTGCAAAACAAGCTGCTGTGGAAAGCATTTGCGACGGGAGAGTCTGTAGTCTGCCGATCGGAGTCTAGCGACGGCTTGCTGCCGGCGGCGGCTTGTGCAGCGGCGATCGATTCAGGACCAAGCGGGCGTTTGGGTGTGTTGGCCATCGGCAACGGGAAAGACAGCATGGCGATGGACGGGCATACTCAGCAAGTGCTGGCGGTGATGGGAAGACAAGCTGCGATCGCGATTAACAACGCACTGGCGATCGAAAAATTAAAAAAGCAGGAACAGCTTTTAGACTTGCAAAACGAGCTGCTAATTCGTCAGCAGGAAGAACTGGAAAATCAGGGGCGACGCATTCAACAGCAAAAATTGGAACTGCTAGAAGCAGCCAAGGTAAAATCGCAATTTTTGGGCATCATGTCCCACGAATTGCGAACTCCCATGAATTCGATTATCGGCTTTTCCCAATTGTTGCTGCGCCAGCACAAACAACTGCTGACCGCCCAGCAAACCGAAATGGTGGGGCGCATTTTACATAACGGCAAAAATCTGCTACTGCTAATTAACGATATCCTCGACCTCTCCAAAATCGAGAGTGGCCGCACAGAATTAAAAATTGAAAAATTTCATTTAGCGCATTTAGTAATGGATGTGGCCTTGGAATTCGGAAATCAAGCCACCGATAAGAACGTGGCCATGTCCGTCAGCGTGTGCTTGCAGGATCAGTTTATAGTTAATGACAAGTTGCGCCTGCGGCAAATTTTGGCTAATCTCGTTTCCAACGCGGTTAAATTCACACATGAGGGAAGCATTTACATTGAGGTGCGGGAATTAAATGGCGATCGGCTAATTATCACCGTTCGGGATACAGGAATCGGCATCTGTGAAAAGGCTCTTCCCCACATTTTCGACAAGTTCCACCAAGGCGACCAAACCACAACTCGCCAATATCCAGGCACCGGTTTAGGACTAGCTATTTGTGCTTCTTTAGTCAAGATTATCGGGGGCACAATTACGGTAGAAAGTCAACCCCAAAAAGGTTCGATATTTCGGATGGAATTCCCGCGAAAAATTTACCCGAAAAAACTCATTTGCTGACTGACAACCTGGGAGCCTCTCAATGAAAGCAGGCCAGCTAGAAATTGGAGTTTTGAGGCAGGAGTTTTGAGGCAGGAGTTTTGAGGGAACAGGAAGAAGGAAGGAGCCATAAGAAGTGTTTTTACAAATATGAGATGCTCCAGAACACCTTTTTATATTTATCAGAATGGCCAATTTTCACTGCTCATACAAAAACTTTCGTCCCTATCTAAGATACGAAAGAATAAATAGGACTAAGCTACTCCGCATTTAAATTGCAGAGTAAAATAAATTTTTCCTCTTGTGGGGAGTAGAGGTTGGGCCGGAAAGCCCGCTCTCAACATACAAATTAAATGAACAACAGCTTAAGAGCAAAAAAAGGTTTTACCTACTAATTATAGCGGTAGGGTGCGCCTCGGCGCACCCTACATATAGAGGTTTTGGGTAATTCCTTTATTCTTGAGTCCCTCTGTGCTATGAGGAGAGTTTGTGTAGGATAGGTTGCAACAGCAGACTTTTATGTCTTAAAGACTAGAAGTTTTTCCTACTTCCGCCTGAGTAGCAATTGGTTTAACATCGGTGTAGCCCATATTATTAGCTACGTCGCGCAGCACCGAAATTTGCTGTTCAAACTCAAGACCTTCAAATTGACCCAACACGCCATTGACAGCCTCAGTTGCCTCATATCCTTCGGGGATATCGACAATTGTTTCCCCCATACCAATAGCCCAAGCATACCAAACCACCAACTGATTGTTAGCAGTTAAAGCTCCGTAAGCGTGAGAATACGGCGTGTCGTCGCCGTTGACAATCCCTCGCATTATATTCAGTTGTTGGTCATGGGAAAGCTTGTAAAAATCATCGAGCAGCATGGGAGCTAATTGTGGGTCAGCAGCGGCGGGAGCGGCTGGTGTAACTGAATCTCCCATTTTTTCATAAACAAAGTAGAGCAGCGCCAGCTTTTCATCTGTACCCAACCCGTTGATTGCCTGAACTATGTTTTGAGTGTCGTTGGAGAGAGAGTGAGGATTGGTCGCGGCGGGTGAGTTCATAAATAAAATTCCTTAAAAATGCTTCCAGAATATATAAGTATCAACATTTGTAAGTGCAAGTCACCATCCCCGAGAGGTAATACGATTTTAGATTTTAGATTTTAGATTTTAGATTAAACAATGGGGAATGGCTGAGTATGTATGGGTTTGGAGGTTGCCTCAAGCTGCATTATTTTAAGAAACTCGTGTAATGTTAAGACACCACCCTAGGATAAATCATCCTTAAGATAGAAGCCAACGATACATCTGCGGGTAGATGAAAAAGCCTGGGATATAAGTAATAATTGATACAGTGAATTGTTAAATAAAACTAGCAAGGAGTCGGCTATGTCTCAAATCAATCCAGAAGTCAATAACATTGAAAACTTTGACGCTCAGCAGATCGCTGAAAGCGCGGAAGCTGGAGAACAAAAGTTGCCGACCGTTGATGTATCAGCAGACTACGAAGCTTCAAAAGAATTCAGCGTTAGTGACATCGATCGCACGAGTGCCGGGGCCGAAGCTGCCGCCGCTGCAACTGCACCTAAATTTCCTATTCCCGCTCCTAAAGATATCCCAATGCCGGCAGATACAAGCGGCAATCCCGCTGATTTTCGTTCGATGGCTCAGGACATTACGCCTGCAGGTACACCGGGCGAAGTTACCGACGATTTGATGCAGAAAGCGATCGAGCTTGGTACTCCCGGCAGTTAATTTAGAAATTCTCAATCTCGATGCAAGACCTCTGTATTGTAGGGTGCTTATGGCGCGCCTTACCCCTCTAATTCGCGCGTCAAACCACTTTTTGCATAAGTCCTGCAAGTGAGTGCACGATAAGCTGCAATACAGTAGGGACACAACATTGTTGTGTCCTTAAAAGCTGCAATACGGTAGGGACACAACAAGGTTGTGTCCTTAAAGCGTTAATTTTAAGTCTTCCTAATCGCTTAAATTTAAGTCGATCGCCCGACAGATTTTGCCGACAGTGCGATCGCTCATAATTTCAATTACTAAATCCACGCGATCGCCCTCCACCATCGACTTAATAAATAACTCGGGATGCAGCGCTTTCCAGAAATATTCAACAAACCGATTAATTTCGGCTTCTGACATTCCCGACTTTCCCGCCGCCATCATTTCCTGTTCGGCCTGATTGCGCCACACTTGAGAAATGCGATAATCTTGGGGATACAAAACCATCAACCGATCTAATCGGTTCCACAGCGGCAGATAGTCGTGCAGCTTCGCATTCATATCGCGCGCAAACTGACAGTCGCCCTCTGTGGAAATCGGAAACGGTGCAGCCGCCAAAAACTCGTTCAATTTGGCATCAACCACCGGATTCACACCGACAAACCAACCTTCAAAAAGTACAATATCCGCACCGGAAATAATTTCGGGTTGACTTCTATCTCCTGCACCTCCGTAGGCAGATTTGTCAAATCTGGGAATTTCTATATTTTTAATTATATCCGGTTTTATGGCATCAGATTTGGGAGTGTCAACTGCTGCTAATTCGCGAGTTTGAGAACCGCGCAACTTGTCTAAAACTGCGATTCCCAAGTCAATATCGTGAGTGCCGGGGGGGCCGCGCCAAATTAAACGCGGGTCTGCTTTTTGGAGTTGTTGGCGATCGGCATAAGTCTTATAAATATCGTCTAAAGAAAGGCTGACAGTAGAATATCCCAATTTTCCCAGAATCAGCCTCAAAACGTGGCATAAAGTAGTTTTTCCCGTTCCTTGCCCTCCTAAAATTCCTTGAATTAGAGGACGCTTTAAACTTTGTTTTGCAGTCGATAATTGCATTGCCAGCGGCAGCCACAGATTCCACAAAGTTTCGAGTAAAACAGTTGACTTTAGGGGGAAAGTATGCAGGTCGTCAAGAATAGAAAAGAATAAATCGGTTTTGCAGCGGACAACATCGGCTGCATTATCGGGAGTAATGCCAAAAGCGCGCGTTAGCGAAGCCCTCGAAGAGGATCGCAAATCATCGGCAAGTTCCCAAAAAGCCAGGTGCTCGAAGTCGGGCGCGAGCGGGCGATTGCCGGCTTGCCACCGATGTAAAATTTCAACAGGGGTTACAGTCGATCGATCCATATCCTAAAAAATCTCGCTAGCGGGGGCTAGTTTTGTATAAATACTATCTACAACCGACAAATATTTCCCCTCTTTTTAAGAGCCAAGTTTGAAAGCCTCCACAAATAAATTGTAAGTCACGCCAATTTTCAGAGCATAGAGCATATCCACCCAAAAAGAACGGGCTACAGGCCGCGGGCCACCGTAAACCAGCCAGCTAACGAACTCCGTCAACAACACCAACAGCCCGGCCGCGATAATATCCCAATCCGCAGATTGTCCGGCGATCGTCGAAATAGCAGTTCCCAAAAAAGTGCCGAACAGCAGACTAATTAGCAGGAGCGAAATCCGCCGCCAAGGATTGCTCAGCCAGCCTCGGAAGCGATCGCCCAGAACATCAATCAATCTGTTAATTCGGGTATTCTGCATAAAAGTTATACAATTTGAGATTTGAGATTTGAGATGGGGAATGACTGATGACTATGGGGGTTTGGGGTACGGGCCTATAGTTGCATTCTTTTTTTAAACTGGTATTAAAAGTTATACCGATGAGTCAAAAAATGCCGCTCCCGACCAACTCCAAATCCTTACCGGGGTCAGTATGTCGCCCTCTAAAATCTCAAATTTAACATCTAAGATGGTATTGAGCGATCGGCGACTTATCGCCGAGAACGGTCAGTAAATTTAAGTGTAACTGTATCTTGTGGCACAGCAGCCCCTGGTTTTACATTAAAAATAGTTAAGACTCATTGCGGGTGCAGTCTATCCTTTAAGCCTAAAATTTATGAATCTTAAAATTTACCAGATCGTAATTGGAGTGTCGATCGTCCTAATTACAGGAATGTTTCTAGGACGTTTTGAAATCACTATCTCCAACGGTTCCAATCAGTCGAGCGATTGGCCCTCACAAGCCACCGCACTCCCCCCAATACCCCCCGTTTCCCCAGTCGCGACAGCTTCTGCAGACACCGCCAGCGAGCCCAAACCCGACTCAACACCAACCCCCCCAGATCCAGAGGAGGAATTGCTTTCCTCAATCCCTGTAGATGGTAAAGCCGCCGGCAGTCTGCGCGTCAGCAACCGCAGCGAACACCCAGTGCGAGTGGCCCTGCTGTCGAAACGGCAAGCCGAGAAATCCTATGGAAAACCCGCGCACTGGGATTTTGCGCCGGGGGAAGGTGGCGACAAGGGACTGATGCTATCGCTGCCGGAGGGCAAGTTACAAGTCAAACGGGGAGACATTTTAGTGGTTTTTGCTCAGGATGGTTCTCGCCACTACTGGGGGCCTTACGTCGCCGGGGAGACACCCTCGCCCGCTTGGAACAGCACAGCCGGAGAATGGCAATTAATTTTGCAGCCTTGAACCCTTAGCTGCAGGTGCCGAGATTTTGGTCGAGAAAGCCGGTCGATCCGGTCTTGTTGAGAATGGTGCGGCTATGGGAGGTTAAACTCACATAGCAGCACCATTATAAAGAACAGGCAAGATGCCTGTTCCACAAAGAGTGAATTTTTTTGTGGGGAGTAGGGGTTGGGCAGGAGAGCCCGCCCATGAAAGTCTTGTGGAGAATGGTGCAACATCTCTGTTTAACTGATATCTTGCACCATTCTCAAGAACAGGCAAGATGCCTGTTCCACAAAGAGTGAATTTTATTGTGGAACAGGCATCTTGCCTGTTCATAAAAGCCTTGTTGAGAATGGTGTAACATCTGAGTTTAACCAGATTCGATCGACTTGGGAGTTTCGAGAATGCGAATCTTTCGGTAGACTCTCTATGCGAGCTAAAATTTAAAATCTAAAATCGCAGGAAGTTTGCGTGAAGGAAGTTATTAAAAATTTGTCAGAGTTTAGGAAGCGCCCGTTAGCGAAATCCTCGAAGAGGATCGCACCAAAGCTGCTATCGCTGTTGTGGCTGTGCGCGATCGCCTGGGTAGGTTTCTTGTGGAATCTCGGCAACATCGGTTTAGTTGACGAAACCGAACCGTTGTTTGCCGAAGCCGCCCGTCAAATGACGCTGACAGGAGATTGGATCACTCCTTATTTCAACGGCGAAACCAGGTTTGACAAGCCACCGTTGATTTACTGGCTGATGGCGGTGGCTTACCGCACGCTGGGTGTTAACGAATGGGCCGTGCGTCTTCCCTCGGCCTTGTGTGCGATCGGTCTGACTTGCCTCGGATTTTATACCCTATCGAAGGAAGGAGGAAGAAGGAAGGAGGAAGAAGGAAGAAGGAAGGAAGAAGGGCACGACACGGATACGGACACGGATACACGGATGAATGTAACTATGTTTCCTCCCTCACTCTCCCACTCTCCCACTCCCCCACTCTCCCCCTCTCCCCGTCTTCCCCTCTTTCTTTCTACTCCTTGGATTGGTGCTGCCCTAATAGCTTTAAATCCCCAAACTATTGCCTGGGGACGGACTGGCGTTTCAGATATGCTATTAGTTAGTTGTATGTGTTCGGCACTATTCGCATTTTTTCTCGGTTACACTCTAGAAGAACAGAGAGAAAAAGCCGAATTTTCCACCGTTTCCGCTTCCCGATTTCCCAATAAGTGGTATCTGACTTTTTACGTACTAATTGCCTTAGCAATTCTGGCTAAGGGGCCTGTGGGAATTGTCTTGCCAGCGCTGATTGTTGGCTGCTTCGGGCTTTATTTGGGAAATTTTTGGCAACTTTGGCGCGAAATGCGTCCGGTGTCTGGAATCTTGATTATTCTGGCGATCGCCTTGCCTTGGTACATTTTGGTTATTTTAGCCAACGGTCAAACTTATATTGACAGCTTTTTCGGCTATCACAATTTCCAGCGTTTTACTGGAGTAGTCAACAAGCACTCCGCGCCTTGGTATTTTTACTTTTTTGTAGTGCTAGTTGGTTTTGCACCTTGGTCGATTTATTTGCCGGTGGCGATCGCCCGCACCCGTTTTTGGCAGCGCAGTTACTGGCGTCGTCAACCGCGATCGGCTCAGTTGAGTTTATTTGCCCTATTTTGGTTCGTCTGCATCTTTGGCTTTTTTACGATCGCCGTGACAAAATTGCCCAGTTATGTATTGCCTTTAATCCCCGCCGCTGCGATTTTGGTAACGCTGCTGTGGAGCGATATTATTGCAGGCAACGAACCAGAAAATAGCCGGGGAAAGTTAGTAAAAAAACCTAATTCTTTACCGCGAGGGCTGTTAGTTACATACATTTTCAATGTCATATTTTTATTAATTATAGCCGGAGCAACTTTCTACTGCTACAACTGGCTCGGAGACGACCCGGCTATGCCCAATTTTCCCCAAGCAATTCAGCAGTCGGGATTGCTGATTGTCGGCGGTGCGATTTGGATAACTGCGGCGGTGGCGATCGCACTTTTACTTTGGAAGCGGCAACAGCGCTGGATTTTGGTTGCTAACTTCATCGGGTTAGTAGCATTTATCATATTTGGTCTTACTCCCGCCTACAATTTGGTCGATATCCACCGCCAGTTACCTCTGAGACAGTTAGCACAGGTGGCGGTTCAACAAAAACTGCCCGGAGAAGAGTTTATTATGGTTGGTTTCTGGAAACCCAGTCTGGTTTTTTATACCCAAGAGCCTGTGACTTACTACCGAGCTGTCAGAAGGGCGATCGACTACATTAAGGAATCTAAAAACCCAACTTCTCCCTCTATTTTGGTGCTGGGATATCCAGAGAAATTTGTGGAATTAGGATTGCAGCCAAATCAATATCAATTGTTGGACAGTAGGGGCGCTTACCAACTCGCCAGGGTTCCGAGACAAGCATTTCGATAGTGTATTGTACTGCGGTGTGAGCCGACCTATAGGGTGTGAAAGTAGGGGCAATCCCCCCGTGGTTGCCCCAGAATTGGGATAGGGTGCATCTAGAACTGTAAAAGCTATAATCTAGTCACTACTTAAAACCCGAAGCTCGGAGCCTACAATGGTTTCAATTCTCAACAAACCCTCCTCATTAATCCATGAGATTTGCATTGAAAAAGTCGATCGGTGGAAGTTGTTCAAATTTAGTGAATCGCTCCAACAGCGCAGGTCACAATTGTTAGAGAAGAAAAAGGCAGATCAACTAATGGCAGAAGAGGTAGCGGAACTCGATACCATTGGGGAATTAGATCGCATCTTTACCCATATCAATGCAATGATGGTGGCTCAAGATGTCGCTCAGCGAGCCGACGAGACAGACGGTTCGAGAAAGAGCGAGCTATTTATGTGAATACTGTCATATATAGCGGTTCTTGGCCAGATGCAGGTACCTCCTGGAAGCTAAAAAGCTTGATAATCAATGGATTAAGTGTACTTCACTAGGGTAATAAATGCTATAGTTTGGCTGGATTTGTTGCTAAGAATCCCGGAAAACAGCTAGATATGGAGCATAAGAAAATGCTCGATTACGTTTTTGTCCAGTAATTTCTTCCACAAGACCTATATCACTAAGAGCCTTAATTAAAGCGTTGGCGTTAGGATATGACAAACTCGTAATTTCTTCAGCGTGTTCTACATTAAAGATTGGTCTGAAATAAAGGCTCTCAAGCAATGCGATTGCATTCCCTGATTTACGCCCCATTGTGTTGAGGACTAATTGGCGATGTTCTTCTTTTAAGTTGACTATTTTACGGGCAGTAGCCGCAGCTTCCTGAGCCACTTCGTAAACCCCACGCAGAAAAAATTTCAGCCACCCTTCCCAGTTGCCACTGTCCCTAACAGCCTGAAGACGATCGTAGTATTCAGAGCGATATTTCTTGAAATAGTGAGAGATATAAAGTAGTGGGCGTTGCAGTATATTTTGTTCGCACAACAGAAACGTGATTAATAATCGCCCTGTTCTTCCATTACCATCGAGAAAAGGGTGAATTGTTTCAAACTGAGCATGAGCCAATCCCACTTTTATCAAGGTAGGTATAGGTTGTGGACTATGCAAAAATTTCTCCAAATTATCTAGTGATTGGAGCATTTCATAGGGTGGAGGAGGGACATAAGTGGCCTCCTTTAAGGAACATCCTCCTGCACCAATCCAATTCTGAGTGCTGCGAAACTCTCCTGGATCGCGCTCAGCACCTCTTACGCCTTGCATTAACTCTTTGTGAATTTCTCGAATTAATCGCAAAGATACAGGGAAACTCTTGAGCCGCTCAAGACCATAATTAATAGCAGCGATATAGTTTACAACCTCAGCCACCTCTTGAGGATTGTTCGGTTCTAAAGCCTGAGATTCAAATTCTAGGACATCTATCAAAGATGCTTGTGTGCCTTCAATTTGGCTCGAAAGAACTGCTTCTTTCCGAACATACATAAACACAAATAGATCTGGATTGGGTAGAGCATCCGTTGCTCCGTCTAGCCGCCCCAGCGCACGATCTGCCTGAGACAGCAGATCCCACATTTCCTGATCCATAATAATCTCAGGTTTGGGTGGCAGCGGATTAGGTATAAAGGCTTTGTAGCCTGCAATCTGTTCGACATATTGACCGGCTCTAGTCCCTATGAACATTGTTATCGGTTCCGTTAATACTGAATACTCTTCAACTCTATATTATCAAAACAGACTTCTTTTCGTTAATAAGCACATTTTTGACCAACCGGGAGGAAAACTATGCGCTACATCTAGGGGCTTAGAATGCAACCTAACACTACGGAGATGCGATCAATACAATGATGCAATCCGGGCGATCGCTCTTTGGACTGGTGAGGAGAGCCCACTAGACGTGCCATAATCAGCCATATTATCTGGTACGCGATCGCCTGAACCTATGGATGCGCTAATCGGCAAAACTTTACAGGGTGGAAAGTACACCCTCGAACAAGAATTGGGACGCGGCGGCTTTGGAATAACTTTCCGGGCAAATCACCGCTATTTAGGACAGCCCGTAGTCATCAAAACCCTCAACGAATCTCTGCGCCAGCAACCGAATTTTGCTGAGTTCGATCGCAAATTTCAAGACGAAGCGAGGCGGTTGGCTTCCTGCGTTCATCCCAATATAGTCCGCGTCAGCGATTTCTTTGTGGAAGACGGGCAGCCTTACATGGTGATGGACTACGTTCCGGGTCAGAATTTGGGCGATGTCGTGCTGCCAAATAAACCGCTTCCAGAAGAACTCGCAATCTCCTACATAACTCAAATCGGCGCTGCTTTGAAGGCAGTTCATCAAAAGGGTTTGCTGCACCGAGATATCAAACCGCAAAACATTCTGCTGCGCCAAGGTACTCAGGAAGTCGTGCTGATTGACTTTGGCATAGCCCGCGAGTTTACTCCGGGTGCAACCCAAAGTCACACTAATATGGTGTCCGACGGCTACGCGCCGCCAGAACAGTATTTCGCCCAAGGAAAATATACGCCCGCAACAGATGTTTACGGTCTGGCGGCGACGCTTTATACTTTGCTGACAGGACAAGTGCCGATCGGAGCAATTCTCCGTACCAGTCAGCCGATGCCTTCGCCCCGCGACTTGCAGCCTCAGCTAAGTGCCGCTGTCAGTTCTGCGGTGATGCGGGGGATGACGGTAGAAGCTCAAAATCGCCCTGCTACCGTGGATGAGTGGCTGTCGCTGCTGCATGGGCAGCCTCATGGTGCAGCGTCGCCGAGCACCGGGCCGACGGTGGCGGTGATTCCGGGACACGGGCCTCAGTCGCCTGCGGGTTCCAGAACAGCGCCTGCTGTGGTGTCTTCTGGGCAAGGCAACCGCAAGGTTTGGTGGATTTTGGGGTTCGTGGCGATCGCACTTATTGTTGCAGGTTTTATCGGTATTGCTAGGGTTTTCCTCAACCGGCCGTCTTCGGAACCCGCACCGGTGGCCCAGGACGATCGCACTTCGGCCCCAGCAGATCCAGACGCGCGCTCAAGCCCCACACCAATTCCCGCGCCGACACCAACGCCAGCGCCGCCTGCGGCTGCTGAAACTCCAGCGCCGGCTGATGAAACTCCAGCGCCGGCTGATGAAACTCCAGCGCCGGCTGATGAAACTCCAGCGCCGGCTGCTGAAACTCCAGCGCCGGCTGCTGAAACTCCAACACCAGCCCCAGCACCAACACCAGCGCCTTCTCCCGAAGCTGCCGAACCTACACCAACAGAAAGACTTGTTGACAAAGAGTTGCCGCCAGATCGATCGCCCGCACCCAGCCCCGAACAACCGGGAACCAATTATCAGAAGACTCCCACAATCCCTGGGTATGCGGTTGGTACGCCGGAAAGTCAGATTTTAGCCGAATTGGGAGAACCGACTGACTCTCAAGCGCGGGGCTATTGGCCGAATACTCGCACCGCACTTTACGAAATATTGCCAAATCGGATTACTCTCGGCTACATTTACGATCGCGATTCGGGCGAGCTAGTACAAACAGAGGGTTCTTTTGCCCAGTCTGTGGACGCTTTGGTAGTGCGAACCGCGTTAAACGGGATGGTGGGCGGCGCCAGCAGGGAGATTTTGCAAGGCTTGGGCGACGTGCAGCAGCGCCGGAGTAATCGGTTTACGTTTAGGAAGGGTTCGCTGGAAGGAACGATCGAACGCAACGAGCGCGATCGGATTTACATCGGCGTCTGGGACGACAACTTGCATTAAAGTTGGCATGGCTGACATTTTGCACCCTTGTCAATAAACCTGGGCGGGCTCTTCGGCCCACCCCACAGGAAAACTCAACTCTTGTGAAACAGGCATCTTGCGTCAATAAACCTGGGCGGGCTCTTCGGCCCACCCCACAGGAAAACTCAACTCTTGTGGAACAGGCCGGAAAGCCTGTTCAAAAAAATGGTGCAAGATGTAAATATTCCCGACTCAGCTTTGTGCCAAAATCGAAAATCTAAAATCCCAAATCTAAAATCTAGTTGACGCAACACGAAATATTGTCTATAATTAGAGAACGCACAAGGGGCTGTAATGGTTTCGACAGGGTGGCGAAAGCTGCTCCGTGATGCAGGTCGAGAGGGAGTCTACTCTCGTTAATATCGGCTCAAAAAAAATAGTAAATGCGAACAACATCGTTCCTTTCGCTCGCAAAGCCGTAGCTGTAGCCTAAAAACTTCTTGAGCTTGGTTTAGAGTGTATGCCACCTCACTCCGTTAACGGTAGCATAACAACCCCCAACGGATGCCCTAGCTAAACGTTTCTAGTCGGCTAGCTAGGAAAGCAATCACTAGAAAATCCTCCCATTTAGGATAAAGATGGTTCCCGCCCCGAGGATTAGAGGGGATAAACCTGTGAACGATCGGAAGGTAAATACCCGCTTTGGACGGCAGTTCGATTCTGCCCAGTTCCATAAAAAAAGTGACGTAAAATCAATGGTTTAAGCCATTTGAAAGTTACTTTAAAGCATTAAAAGGGCTCAGAGTTAACTCTGGGCCCTTTTGTTTTGGCTATATCTCGCTTATAGCTGAGTCTAGATCCCCCTAAATACCCCTTAAAAAGGGGAGTAGGGGTTGACTTTGAGTTCTCTTGTCCGCCCCTCTTATTAATGGGGCTAGGGGAGAGCGATGTTTGAGACAGGAGAGTGCGTAAGTCTAGATTGATTGCTGACTCAAAATCGATCGACCAATCAACAGTCAACCGTCAACCGTGAACAGCCAACCATAATTTACCACCCATTAGCTACGCTGCCGGCTCATATAATTAGAACTTCACCCTGTCTGTGCGTTCTTGGAGCCTGTCGGGCGATATACTATTAGGCGGTAAAGCATTAAAAATCTTTACAAAGACCCCGATTTCTAAGCCTACTCCTACAAAGGACGGGTGAAAAATTATATGCTGAGCGCTCAAAAGCTGGAAAAATGAACCCAGGAATTGACTTACAAGGAAGTTTTGTAGAAGCCCTGATGAATTGGGGCTTACCGGCGGACATCGCCCAACTGCTTTGGCTACCGCTGCCAATGGTGCTGATGATTGTCGCTGCCGTCTTCGGGGTACTGACTAGCGTCTGGCTGGAACGGAAAATTTCCGCCGCCGCTCAACAGCGGGTAGGCCCGGAATTCATCGGCCCTCTGGGAGTGCTAGCACCCGTTGCTGATGGTCTGAAGTTGGTATTCAAAGAAGACATCGTACCCGCAAAAGCTGACGCGCTGCTATTTACCCTAGGCCCGGTAATTGTGGTGATTCCAGTTTTTCTGTCTTACTTAATCGTGCCCTTCGGAGAGCATATGCTGATCGCCGATATGGGGACAGCAATATTTCTGTGGATTGCCTTGTCTAGCATTCAGCCGATCGGCTTGCTGATGTCGGGCTATGCTTCTAACAACAAATACGCCCTCCTCGGAGGACTCAGAGCCGCCGCTCAATCCCTCAGCTACGAAATTCCCCTAGCTTTGGCAGTATTGGCAGTCGTGATGATGTCCAATAGCCTCAGTACGATCGACATAGTACAGCAGCAAGCCGGCTACGGCATTCTCGGCTGGAATATCTGGCGGCAACCAGCAGGTTTCCTGATTTTCTGGATCGCAGCACTAGCAGAATGCGAACGGTTGCCCTTTGACCTCCCGGAAGCAGAAGAAGAATTGGTAGCAGGATATCAGACTGAGTACACAGGCATGAAATTTGCTTTGTACTATATCGCTTCCTACGTTAACCTCGTCCTTTCTTGCCTGCTAGTAGCAGTTTTGTACCTCGGCGGCTGGGAATGCCCGATTCCTGTCGGAGTGCTGACAAATGCCCTGGGATTGAGCGAAACGACTCCTTGGTTGCAGGTAATTACCGGCTTGCTGGGCATTACAATGACCATGCTGAAAGCCTACTTTTTCCTGTTTCTGGCAGTTCTGCTCCGCTGGACTCTGCCGCGAGTTCGGATCGACCAATTGCTAGATTTGGGATGGAAGTTTTTACTTCCTGTTTCTCTAGTTAATTTGCTATTGACCGCAGCTTTGAAACTTGCCTTTCCCTTTGCTTTTGGCGGTTAATTAATAATAGGTAAAGGGCAAGAGCTAAACAAAAATAGCTGTTAACCAATTACCTATTATCAATTAGCAATTACCAAAAACTCAAGTACAGAGAGAGAACACCATGCTAAAATTCCTCAATCAAGTAGGCGAATACGCCAAAGAGACTCTTCAAGCTGCCAAGTATATCGGTCAAGGGCTATCTGTTACCTTTGACCACATGAGACGCCGACCGATTACGGTGCAGTATCCTTACGAAAAATTAATTCCTTCCGAACGTTTCCGGGGCAGAATTCACTTTGAATTTGACAAGTGCATCTCCTGCGAAGTCTGTGTTCGGGTGTGTCCGATCAATTTGCCTGTGGTGGATTGGGAATTTAACAAAGAAAGTAAGAAGAAACAACTCAAGCACTACAGTATAGATTTCGGTGTTTGTATCTTCTGCGGCAACTGCGTAGAATATTGTCCGACTAATTGTTTGTCGATGACAGAAGAGTATGAGTTAGCCACCTACGAACGTCATGAATTGAATTATGACAACGTGGCCCTCGGACGTTTGCCCTACAAGGTTACAGATGACCCGATGGTGACACCGATGCGCGAATTCGCTTATTTGCCGAAAGGTGCGATCGACCCCCATGAAGTTTCCTACACCGATCGCCGCGCCGGTCTGCGTCCAGAGGAAATTATCGAAAAGTAAGTAATTAGTCATTAGTCAGCAGTCATCAGTAATTAGGGAAATAACCAATTATTAATGACTGCTAACTAATGAGTAAAAACGAACCAGAGAAAACTAATAATTGAGGATAAAAACTTGTGAATCTAGCTGAAGGGGTTCAAATTGTTTCATTTGGAATATTGTCCGTAATGATGATTGCAGGAGCACTAGGAGTAGTGCTGTTCTCAAATATCGTTTACTCAGCATTTTTGCTGTGCGGCGTATTTACCAGCATTGCCGGCTTGTACCTGTTGCTGAATGCCGACTTTGTAGCAGCAGCGCAGGTATTGATTTATGTGGGCGCTGTTAACGTCTTGATTTTGTTTGCGATTATGTTGGTGAACAAGCGCGAAGATTTCCGCATAATTCCCAACGCTTGGGTGCGTCAAGTAGCAACAGCAGTAGTTTGCGTAGGCTTGTTTGCGCTTTTGGGTACGATGGTGGTGTCTACTCCTTGGGCTATTGTGGCGACGACAGGAGCACCGGCCGAAAGTTCGATCGTCACAATTGCCAAACATTTCTTCACCGACTTTTTGCTACCTTTCGAGTTAGCATCAGTGTTTTTGTTGATGGCAATGGTAGGAGCAATTGTCCTAGCACGCCGCGATTTTTTCCCGGATGAACTGTCAAAGAAGCTATCCGAAACACCTGCTTTGAGTTTGCCGGAAAGACCTCGCGAATTAGTTTCTGCCGGAGATGTGTCTTCGCCAGAATCTAAGTAAAAGTAGTGAGTCTAAATGATTCGTACAATTAAGGTAGGGGCTATTGCCCCGTGGTTGCCCAGATCGGAGGTAGGTACGGAGCACTAACCCTACTGTATGAATGATTTAGACACGCTACAGTAGGGTGTTCACAGCACCTATCTCTCTGTCTTGTAGTAATGTTGATTGAGAAAGACTCAAAAAATTTATGCAACTGCAACTCCAGTATTTCCTGTTATTAGGCGCCGCACTTTTCTGTATTGGTATTTACGGTTTGATTACCAGCAGAAATGCAGTGCGCGTGTTGATGTCGATCGAGTTGATGCTGAATGCTGTCAATCTCAATTTGATGGGTTTCTCCAATTATCTCGACCCCGTACAAATTAAAGGTCAAGTATTTACGGTGTTTGTAGTTACCGTAGCCGCTGCTGAGGCTGCCGTAGGTTTGGCAATTGTTTTGGCGATTTATCGCAACCGCAATACCGTAGACATGGAAGAATTTAACTTGCTGAAGTGGTAATTAATCAATAGTCATCAGTCATCAGTCATCAGTCATTAGCGACAAACTAAGGCAGATTAAAGACTGATGACTAAGGACTAAGGACTAAGGACTAAGAACTAATGACTAATGACTTCTAGTAATTTCTAGAGTAATTCTGCCACCGAAATCAGGGATGGGGGCAGCAGGTTTCGAGAGTTGTAATTTGACTTTCTCGACTAACGGTAGTTGTAAAAGCGCTTGAGCAATAGTATCTGCTAGGCGTTCGATTAATAAAAACTTCGAGTCTTTGACTAGGTTTTGAATCAGAGTAATTGCGCTGCGGTAATCAAGAGTATGTTGAATATCATCACTTTTTCCAGCTTGCGATAAATCCAGCCAGAGAGTAACATCCACTTCAAACCACTGGCCCAAAACTTGCTCTTCCGGCAGATAGCCCGTATATCCGTAGCAGCGAATTCCTGTAAGTTGAATAGAATCCATTTTGCAATAAACTAAAAGTGCGTTGCCTATACCAACTTGTATTAAACCAGATAAAGTTATCTGTCTCTTCCCTCTCTTTCCTTGCCCCCTCTTCCTCTTCCCTCTGCGCCCTCTGCGCCCTCTGCGGTTCAATCACTCTTTATTCTATCTTAAATTTCACAACTCTCCTCCTTTCTCCAACTTGTCCAATAAATCCTCAGCAACTTCATACCATTTCCGCCTAATTTCAGCATCTTCTGGCTTTTCTGTCAAGCTGCGCCCTTGTAATTCTGGATATTTATTGTAATATAATTCATCAACTTTTTGATAGAATATATCTTGCTCAATGTTGAGATTTTTGCGTCGTTTCCCAATCTTTTCTTGACGAATTATCTCTGCTTCCTCTAAGGATGTATCGGGAGGCGGTTGGCGCGAAGAAAATTTAGGTAAATCCGGCAACTTTGGCAACGTGAAACCAGATTTGACTACACTAAAAGCTAAAAGTCCTGGCACCAAAACGACAGTTAAACTCCCTAGGGTTTTCCAAGGAATTAACTTGAATGTGCTGTTGTTATTAACAATTTGAGGAGTTTGGTGAACAGGAGTATGATTGCTGGTAGCAGTTTGAGTGCTATTTTTGAACGGGCGGCCGACAAAGTTCATTGTCACCATTTGGGAAATTATACTGCCAATTTGAGAGAGTTTTGGATCTTTGAGTGCTTCGCGGACTGCTTTTGCAGATTGGTAGCGATCGCCCGGTTGTTCTGCTAACATCCGATCCAATACCGTGGCTAAATTTGGGCTGACACTGACGTGCGATCGCCAATCCCAAGTTTTATTATTGATATCGTACAATTTTTGAGGCTTTTTGCCACTTAGCAATACCAACGCCGTGACGGCTAAAGCGTACAAATCGCTAGCGGCAGAAACTTTCCCCAGCCGCATTTGTTCGGCTGGCGAATAACCCTGTTTCCCGATCGCCGTATCCGATTGTCCGTTAAACTGAAGTACGGCATTGGCTGCAATTTGTTTGACTGAACCGAAATCAATTAAAAATGGTAGTTTGTCAGCATCATGCTGAATAATATTATCCGGGGAAATATCGCGGTGAATTAAATTTTTTGAGTGGATGTATTCTAAAACTGGTAAAAGCTGAAATAGCAGTTGAGTAACTTCAGCTTCGCTAAAATTTTTACCTTGCTGCTGGCGCGATATCAATATTTCTTCGTAGGTTTGACCTTTGATATAATCTTGGACTAAAAATAAAGATGGATTCCCGCCCAAATCCGTTCGCAGGAGCTCTCGAAAACGGGGGATTTGCGGGTGTTGGAGGTGGTAAAGCATACTCGCTTCGCGATCGAACAATTCGGCGGCTTTGGGGCTGTGAACCACCGGAGAAAACTCTTTGAGCACGCAATTTTCGTTGTAGCGGTTGATATCTTCGGCGAGATAAGTGCGGCCGAAGCCACCTCGGCCTAATTCGCGGAGGATGCGGTAGCGTTTTTCGAGAGTTGAACCGGGGGCGAGGAGGGAGGAGTTAGACATAAACAACGGAAAATTGTTCGAGTTGGGGAGTCGCCGAGCACAGTATAGCTTATTGTAGCTAAGTTTGTTTGAATGGGAGCGAAGGAAGGGCGATCGCTTTTTTTTGGGAAGGATGAAGGAGAAGAGACACTTTACTTAAGATTCAGTATCTACAGGATATCGTAGGGGCGGGTTTTACCAACCATCTATGTTAGAAACCAAAAATATAATAAACCCGCCCCCACCCAACGACAAATCCCAATCTACATTTTTGGCATTCGATCGAACATCAGGTTAATCTGGATTATCGGCTGTCTAGGGGCGGGTTTATATAAATTGTTCGCGAACATCAAATATTGTTGGTAAAACCCGCCCCTACAGGCTTTTTTATTGTCGGGTTTGATCGGCTATGGAGGATTTACAAATCTCGATGAGTAAATTCCTTCGCATCCTTCCCCACATAACTCGCGGCAACATGGCCATCTCCAACAACTCGATACTTATAGGTAATCAACCCCTCTAAACCAACAGGCCCGCGAGGTGGCATTTGCTGCGTACTAATCCCCACTTCTGCACCGAAACCGTAGCGAAAACCGTCGGCAAATCTAGTCGAACAATTGTGATAAACTCCGGCCGCATCGACTCCATTTAAAAATGTTTCGGCGGCTTCGCTGTCTTCGGTGACAATGACATCTGTATGTCGGGAACCGTAAGTATTAATGTGATTAATTGCCTCTTCCACAGAATCTACTGTTTTGATTGACAAAATCAAATCGCTGTATTCTGTAGACCAATCCGCTTCATTTGCTTCGGCAATATTTTCTAGGATGGCGCGAGTTTTTTCGTCTCCCCGCAGTTCAACTTTTTTCTGCTGCAAAGCTGTGGCGACAGCGGGCAGGAATTGGGGGGCGATCGCACTGTGAACTAACAAGGTTTCAATGGCATTGCAGGCGGCTGGATACTGGGTTTTTGCATCTACAGAAATCTCTACTGCTTTCTGAATATCCGCCGCTTTGTCTGCGTACAAATGACAAATTCCGTCGGCGTGTCCCAACACGGGAATTCGGGTATTTTCCTGCACGAACCGCACGAAGGAATTAGAACCTCTGGGAATAATTAAATCTACATATTCATCCATTTTTAGCAGTTCGATTGTTTCTTCCCGCGTGGTTAGCAACTGCACGACTTCTGGATTAACAGGAGTTTCTGCTAATGCTTGATGTATCACTTTTGTCAATATTTCGCAGGAACGGACTGCCTCTTTGCCACCTTTGAGAATGACGCCATTTCCCGATTTGATTGCCAAGGATACTATCTGAATTAACGCCTCTGGGCGCGCTTCAAAAATAATGCCTAAAACGCCCAAAGGACAGGTGATGCGCTTCAGAATTAATCCTGTATCCAATTCGCGGTGAATTTGCACGACACCTACGGGATCTGGGAGTTTGGCAACGTCGCGCACGCCCGCGATCGCACTTTTCAACTTGCTTTCATCTAACTTTAGGCGATCGTACAGCGGTTTCGCAATTCCATCCGCCTCAGCCGCCTTGCAGTCAGCCGCATTCGCCGCCACAATATCCGGCGCAGCAGCTTCTAAAGCTTTCGCAATAGCCTCAATAGCTTGATTTTTGGCCTCAGCGGACAAAACTGCCAATTTTCTAGCAGATACGCGCGTTTTTTGGGCAATTTCAATAATAGACATGGCAGTAAATTTTAAATAGTTTTGAGTTTTTGGTTTTTGGTTTTGAGTTGTGAATTGAATCCGCACAAATAAATTTAGGGGCGGTTTTCAGTCTTAACAATTCTAGAGGAAATTCTATATTTTTGTTGAGACCCCTTATAGCAATCCGCATTTAGAGGTTAAAACAGGGAAGTATAGACAAAATCCCACGAGCATTGCCATTTGTCAATAACCTTCGGAGAGTATTATGTCATCAAGGGGCCCCTTTACGCAAGGCAGGGCGATCGCCCAAAGCCGGCGTTAAACTGATACAGCGATGCGGGTTATACCTTCGGTTCAGATTTGAAATTGCCAGACACAACGGGAATGATTTATCTGCGCTATGCTTCTGGTTTTGGGCCAATTGGTAATTTTCTGTTTGGCATGAAACGGGTTAAAAGTTTGATTGGAATGGATGTTAGCGCTTTGGGTTGGTTCCGCCGGGGTGTTGCACCTTGGATGGATTTGATTCAGCAAGAAAGCGATAGCGGTACGGTGGTTAACAGTTATCACCGCTTCTGGTCTGTTGTGATGGGTATCGGGGCGATCGCGATCGGTATTGCATTTATATTCGTGTCATTTCCTGCTTAACAGTTGACAGGTGAAACCTTTTAAGTTAAATATAATTAAGCTCGATTATTCGAGCTTCTTTTTTTTGTTATATACGGTACTCTCGAATTTAATACCGCTCTGAATTATCTTTTTTTTATCAAAATCGTGAGTTGACGAACCGCTTTCGACGTGTTAGTGAAGCGGCGCGATAGCGCTCTTGTCGCACATAAAGAAAAAAGGAAGAAGTAAAGAAGGAGATAGGTAATCTTATGGTGAGAAGGAAGTAATTCATTGATGAGCAAATATGACAGTCAAAATTGCTACAATCAGTTTCTTGTTGATAGTATTAAGTTTAGCAGTCAGCAACCCCAGCCAAAAACTCAGGGGTAACTTAACAAAGTTGACCGCCCAAACGGAAAACAGGGAGAAAAAAAATACCATGCAAAGTATTCTCGATGACAGCGCCCAATTAGAAAAACTAGCTGGCAATTTCCAATTTATAGAAGGCCCGATTTGGCATCCAGACGGATTTTTGCTGTTCAGCGATATTCCCGCCAATATTATCTATAAATTTGGCTCAAATCAGGAAGTGGAGGTATTTCGCCGCCCTTCGGGAAAAGCCAACGGGAATACTTTAGACAAAGAAAACCGCTTACTTACTGCCGAACACGAAAATCGCCGCGTATCCCGCACAGAAAAGGACGGCAAAGTTATCACATTGGCGGATAGATACGAGGGCAAGCGGCTCAACAGCCCGAACGATTTGGTGGTTAAATCCGACGGCAGCATTTATTTTACCGATCCCTCCTACGGTGTTAGTAAAGAGCAGGAAGAATTGGGTTTTTACGGTGTTTACCGACTGGCACCAGACGGAAAATTAACTCTGCTGGTTAAGGATTTGGTGCTGCCGAACGGCATCGCTTTTTCACCAGACGAGCAAAAACTTTATGTCAACAATTCGGAAGCGGGATACATTGCCGTTTTCGATGTAAAACCGGACGGAACTGTTACCAACCAGCAGCTTTTTGCGGAGTTAAAAGATACCAGTCAAGGCGGAGTTCCCGACGGTTTAAAAGTTGATGTAGAGGGGAATGTTTACAGCACTGGGCCGGGGGGAGTGTGGATTTTATCGCCGGATGGTAAGCTTTTGGGGAAGATTTCTGTGCCTGAGACGGCGACTAATTTGGCTTGGGGAGAAAGCGATCGCAAAACGCTTTATATTACGGGAAGTACAAGTCTGTATCGGATTCGCCTTAAAATTGCCGGTGTGCGGGCTGGAAAATAATCTAAAATAGGGCGAAGTTGAAAATAAAGCGGTTTGTCGTGAGGACTTTAGTTCTCACGACAAACACTTTTTATTAGGGGTAATTGACCTGGCATAATATAATCCTACTTGTCAAAATCAGTCATTCCCAATTCTAAAATCTCAAATCTAAAATCTCAAATGGTATTAATAGCTCGGTTGCACAAATTTCTGACTGCTACAGTCGATCGCACATCCCGATCGCACACAATATTTTGGTTGACTCTGAGCTTGACATTTGCCACAGTTTATGCTATTTTAGGACTCAAGCAAGCCTTCAGCGCCGAGTATATGGTGCAAGACGATGCGAGGCAGCACGTTTTCTGGATGGTGCGGTTTGTCGATCCTGAATTATTCCCCAACGATTTCATTGCTAATTACTTTCAATCAGTCGCCCCCGCAGGATACAGCACGCTCTACAAATTAGCCGCAACAATTGGCATTCACCCGCTATTATTTCACAAAATATTGCCGCTATTTCTCGGCTTAATCTCCACTTATTACTGTTTTGGCCTTTGCCTCGAAATGCTGCCCGTGCCGATGACTGGATTTATTGCATCTTTGCTGTTAAATCAGCATATGTGGATGACCGATGATTTGGCTTCCGCAACGGCAAGAGCTTTTATATATCCGATATTTCTGGCTTTTTTATATTATTTGTCGCGCAGTTCGTTGCTGCCTTGTTTGGGAGCGATCGCCCTCATCGGACTATTCTATCCTCCTTACGCCTTGGTTGCTGCTGGAATTTTAGTTTTGCGCCTGCTATGCTGGGAAAACGGCGGTTTGCGCTTGTCGGGCGATCGAACTAATTACCTATTTTGCAGTACAGGTTTGGGAGTAATCTTTTTAGTAATGCTGCCCTATGCCTTAGATAACTCGGAATTTGGCCCAACTTATACCGCAGCAGAAGCGAAGCAAATGGGCGAATTTGCACCAGACGGCAGAAATGCTTTTTTTCGTCCAAACCCGGTAGATTATTGGCTGACAGGGCGGGGCAGCGGGATGTTTCCCAAGTCGCTGTTTACGCCTGTAACTCACTGTGTCGGATTGTTATTTCCGCTACTGCTGTTTTTGCGATCGGCTTTTCCCTTAGCAAATCAGATTCAACACCAAATCTGGCTTTTGCTTCAGCTATTTTTAGCATCCTCGGCGATGTTTTTTGCGGCTCACGCTACCATTTTTAAGCTGTATCAACCCGGTCGCTATACGGCTTACAGCTTGCGATTTATTGTGGTTTTAATAACGGCGATCGCCCTAACTTTAATTATCGAGGGAGTCGGTCATTTGGCATCAAAAACCGCTACAACATTTGATGGAAAAAATCTATTAGCACTAATTACGACAGCGACAATCACTATCGCCGTTGTTCTTTATCCCTGCTTGGTCAAAAAATTTCCCACAGTCGGGTATGTAGAAGGTAAAATGCCGGGTTTGTACAAATTTTTTGAGCAACAACCTAAAGATATCTTGATTGCTTCAATCGCGGCAGAGACTGATAATTTGCCAACATTTAGTCAGCGTTCTGTTCTGGTTGCAAAGGAATATGCAGTGCCTTTTCACAAAGGCTACTACAGCAGATATCGGCAGCGAGTTAACGATTTAATTCGCGCTCAGTACACTCCCGATCGAGCTGTATTGGAAAATTTTATTAATCAATATGGAGTTGATTTTTGGATGCTCGATCGCAATGCTTTGACTCTTGATTATGTAGAGGACTACGGCTGGATCGATGACTTTGATTCTACACCGCAGGCGATGCTTTCTCTCAAACAAGGGAAAATTCCCGCTTTAGCTTCAGCAATGACAAGTTGTGCTGTTTTTCAGAATGAAATTGTAGTGGTTTTGGATGCGTCTTGTATTGTGAAATAGGCTGGGAGTTAAGGCGAGGCAGATCCAAAGCATCTGCTTTCCCAGGTTCTTCCAGGGAACTATAGCAAGTCTATTTGAGTCGTGAATGTAGAAGAACCTGAAACGTTTGTCATGATTGAATCCATTGTTTACAAATCAAATGGTTTTGCTATAGAAAAAAATCACTTAGGGGATTGGGAAGATATCACACATGAATTAGAATGGTTAGAAAATCCTAATTATTATGTGGGTGTTCAACAAATTTTAAAACGACCTCTAACTCTTGATAGCACGGATATGGGTAAATTTCCACATATCCTGAATGCTGATAACGGTAAATCCCAAAGCTTCTAAGTCAGTTCGGAATTGACCCGGATCGCTAAAGCGTGAAGTTGACTCGATAATATGCAACTGACCGTCAAGTTTAAGAGTACGATATGCTTCCCGCAGGTAGTCGGTGAAGTTTGAACCCATTAAAGAAAGAGAAAAAATGGCCACATCTAGGGTTTCATCATCTAGCGGAACGTGCGCCATGTCGCAGGCGATCGCATTATTATTGATCGCAATATGGTCAAAGCTGTAAACTGTATGTCTATCTGAAACTGCCTCAGCTAATTTTGCTTCACCGCAACCAAAATCACCAATAGTGTAGCCGCTACGTTGTTGACACCAGCGAATCATCTCCTCGTAGGGAATAACGGCCCAATCTTTTCTTGATTCTTGATACAAAGTATGGTAATGCGCCCACTCTTCAGGGTTTTCCTGTAAGCGTTGGTGAGTAGTGGCGCTGTGGGTTTGGTTCCAGTGGCGATTCATGGTGGAGAAGTCGCCGTAACGCGCCAGTCGTTGCTGTACTTCGGCTGGGTTGGTATCTGGAATGGGGATAATAATTCTCGGGCGGGTGATGATTTGGACTTCGCCAGATGCGAGGCGTTCTAACCAGCCGATCGCATCTTGGTAAGCTTGAGCAGAGGATCGCAGGTGTCCTTCTGGTACTATGCCATCAACAGCAGCATCAGCGATCGACTTTTTGAATTTTAAGCGCTGCATTTTGGAATCACACCACGACCAGCGCTGACTCTTAACAGTTGCATAGGTCAGAGGAATCACCATTTTGACTGTATCGCGGGTTTGTCCTTGGCGATAGATGCGACCTTTCAATTGTTCAAATTCGGCATGAGTCCAAGGTAGGACGTTGACAATTAGCTGGTTGCAAACGTGCTGTAAGCCATCTACACCAGTCCCTATGGCGCTAGAACCGATGAGAACATCAATTTTGCCGTTTAAAAAGCCTTCTAAACCTGATTTGTCTTCGCCCGTGTAGAAACCCACTTTCCAACCATCATTTACTAAAGCATCTCTCAATATGCGATCGATTCCCTTAATGTAATGAGTATAAATTAGAGTTTTCGGTTGGATGTGCTGGCGAATAACGGGTAATCTGGCAACAGTCAGGATTTTTTCTAATTGCAATGGAGTACCATTTCCACCTAAAGCGCGAATTTCTTCGATGTAGTCGCCACAATCTACGGGAATTTCGATTTGTTCGTAATCTAGGTTATATTGAGGCATCCAGCGTATTCCCAGAGTAACGAGTCGCTGATGCAGTCTCATGCAGTTGGCAATTGTTGGGTGGATATCGAGTTCGTTGTGGGCGAATCCCGTCACCATTTCTATTAAACTTTTGCCTTCTTGGATATTGTTAATTACCGGAGTGGCTGACATTCCGATAACGTGCAAATTCTGGTTGCGTTCTGCGGTGGTGGTGATGAGGGCAGTTACTAATTGTTTGCGCCGGGACATATCTTCAATTTGGCGCTGTTTGGTGTAGTGAATTTCGTCAATAACGATGAAATCAATAGATTCGTTTTCTATAAATGAACCTATCCAGTTAGCCGAGTCTGGTTGTTGGAACATTTCATAGTTCAAAATCAAATAAAGGTGGGTTTCTGGATTGATAGCAGCACCTAAACCAGCCTCATCACCGATCGCTTTTGCCCAATTGGGATTAAAAGTTTTAGTAATAACTACGCTATCTGGAAAAATTTTGAGGATGGCATTTTTCCAACCTTCGACGACGCTATTCGGACAGCAGATCAAGGTAAAATGGGCGTTAATGACGCGACTGGCGAGAACTGCGGAGAGGGTTTTGCCTGCACCTGTTCCCGACCAATTACCGACGCGCTTTTGGTCGCGTACCCGAACCGCGATTAGTCGCTGCATCAGGTTTGGCTCGGCTAGTTTGCCGCCGATACGGAAGGCGTAACCTGTGGGAATTTTGAGATTTTTAGCGCAGTGATATTCGTCTAAGAATTCTCTTCTAACGCGCTCGGCGTAGCTATCTCCAGTGTATGCTTCTGCTTGGGCTAGGGCTGTTGTTTCATCGTGAAAAACGTGCTTCCAAATCTTGGCTTTTGCCGATGCGATAAGGAATTCGACGGCTTCTTCATCGGCTGAGGATACGACGTGATGCTCTAAGGATGATAGAACTTCTCGCGTTTGGACAATGGGAAGGTTAAAGTTGTCTTCTTCCTGAGATGGTTCGATAGTTTCATTGATCGGGTTATCAAGATTATCGTCCGAGGTGATGTATTGTTCATCAGAGATGTCATTATTGCTGTTTGTTTCTAGTGATTCCAGAGTTAGCTGTTTATCTTGGATGAATTGATCAACGATTGAAGATTCATCGTTAACGAATTTTGCTATTTCTTCTTGTGGGAAGCGTCCAGTAGCGAGAGCTTTTACGAAGCTTTTGCCTTTACCTTTGATTTGAAGTAGCCCGCTTTGTTGGAAGAGTATATAGAGTTCAGCAGGAGTGAAAATTTCCAGATAATTTATTAAGGAAGCGACAAATCCACGAATCGCTTCTATTGTCCAACCTAAATTACAAAACGGACATCCTCTCCCATGAATTCTATTGGCAATTCTCGCGTCCCACTCATGTTTTGAGTTTTGAGTGCATTGCCACCAAACTTTCATTTGTGAGCCTGCTACAACTGCACTTGGAGTAAGTGTGCCATTTTTGGTGGGATGCCATTGTTTAGCAATTTCAGGATAACGAGTTGCCAGACAATTAGTAACCGAGACCTTTTGCCCAGCACAATATGGACATCCTTTCCCTCTAACTCTATTGTCAATAACAGCTTCCCACTCGTGATCTGCTCCTTCAGGACAGATCCACCAAGCTTTTTTAGCCGAACCAGCCACTACTTGATCTGGCGGGAGTTTTCCATTTTTTGTCGGATGCCACTGTTTTGCTATCTCTGGATAAAGACTTGTTAGAGAGTTAGTGATAGATGATTGTAGACCCCGACAAAATGGACATCCGTTCCCTCTAACTCTATTGTCAATAACAGCTTCCCACTCGTGATCGGAACCATTGGAGCATTTCCACCAAGCTTTCTTGTTTGACCCCGCCACTACTTCAGCGGGAGTGAGTTTTCCATTTTTTGTCGGATGCCACTGTTGTGTTAACTCAGGAGAAATACTTGCTAGAGAATTAGTGATTGAAGCTTGTAGACCACGACAAAATGGACATCCCTTCCCTCTAGCTCTATTGTCAATAACAGCTTCCCACTCGTGGTCAGGCCCTGTGGGGCATTTCCACCAAGCTTTATTTGTTGAACCTGCGACTACTTGCTCTGGAGTCAGACTACCATTTTTTGTAGGATGCCACTGTTTGGCTAACTCAGGGTAAAGACTTACTAGAGAATTAGTAACTGATACTTTTATCCCCGCACAACAGGGACATCCTCTGTGATTCTCTCCTGTTCTACTGACTATAGAAGCATCCCATTCGTGGTCAGGCCCATTAGGGCATTTCCACCAAGCTTTCTTGCCTGAACCTGCTACCACTTCCTCTGGAGTCAGGCTACCGTTTTTTGTCGGATGCCACTGTTTGGCTATCTCAGGAGCAATATTGACCAGGGAATTAGTCACCGATACTCTTTGCCCAGAACAATAGGGACATCCATGCCCTCTTTTGACTCTTTTCTCAATAGAAGCTGGCCATTCGTGGTCAGGCCCATTAGAGCATTTCCACCAAGCTTTTTTTGCTGAGCCTGCTGCCACTTGTTCTGGAGTGAGCCCACCATTTTTTGTGGGATGCCACTGCGCGGCTAGTTGAGGGCTTATAATTGATAAAGGGTTTTTCATCGAAAATACCTGTTGTAAATTGTTAATTATTGTAAATAAATGACAGATAAACTAAAACAATTGTTAGAGCTTTCGGAATCGGAAATAGAAAATATAAGAAATACTACCATCAAAGATAGGTGTCACCCTGTCAAGAGACTATTATATCCCAGAGAGGGAGTCGAAAGAGACTTTCAAGTTATAGCAAATACTGAAAGAGCATTGAGGCATCTCAAGCAACATCATACTCAATGGCTTAGGAATTTAAAGCCAAGGCTTCTTAATATTAATGATTATTCAAATTCTTCGGGAGCTTTAGGAGAAATCAGAGCTTTGGGATACATACTAGAGGCTGGTATTTCAGTAAAACCAATAAGCGGAAACGGAGCGGATTTTTGGGTTGAAGATAACCAAGAAAAAGTTTTGATAGAAGTACACTCAAAGCAGTTGCATGATAAAGAATCTGAATCGTTAGAAAAATTCTACAATGATTTAAGGAATAAAATGACTAACAGTGACAGAAATACAGGATTGGTTATTGGTGAGCATAAAACTGTTCCTTTTGGAAAACCCCAAGAAGGTGAAAATGTAACTGAAAATGCTATAAGCAAACTATGCGCTATAAAAAAAACAGAGCATCAAATGAGTACAGACTATACGTCTATCATATGGTTAGATTTTCAAGATGAGGTATGGGAATTATTAGATACAGTCGATAGAGTATTACCTGTAAGAACTTGGAACAGGGCTTTTTACTCTGGAGAATTATGGTATGCCTTTTATGGATGGAAAGATGCTCCTATCTTTGAACACTTTAGCTTGGATATGCTTCTTAACGATGAAAAAAAAATGCGTCATCCGGGACGATTTAGAAATTCTACTAAATTAGATGCTGTCATAATATCTTTTTCCAGAAATACGGTAATTTTAGAAAACCCTTTCAGTAAAAAAGCAATTAAACCATCTTTATGGAAAAAATTAACTTTTCTGCCTTGGTTTAATTTTGAGTATTCATATACAAACTGGCCTGCGATGAATTTAATACAAAGAATAGAGCTAGAGGAAGAAAAGTTAAAAAAGTTAATAGAGCTATCCTCTATAGATTTATAAGCAAGCGTAAGCTTCCATCCCTGCTGCTTTCCAATCTTCATTTGGTTATTGGATGTTAAAAAGGCGATATTACTGTATATAGTGTGCCTGGGTAAGTCCTGTCTCGTAAACCCACCCAAGCTTGCTGAAATATTGCGATCGAGCGACCGGACATAATACAATTGTGATTCGTACTGGCTCTGATAAAACGAGAAAAACTGTTCGGATTCCTCAGCTACAATTGCTGCATGGATATTCTGTAGGAGCGATCGCACAATGCGTTATAATCCCGATAGGAGATAATGGTGCGAGTCAATGACACAAGTTCTCGATCGCGAAATTCTCGATGGGCGAGTGGTACTCAACGGCACTTGGGAGCAATTCAAGTTAATCCAGAAGGTTTCGGAAGATTCCCCTGGCATAAAGTTGTCTTTTTTTGCAGGGGCGATCGAGATTCTGATGCCGGGATTCCAACACGAAAATTTTTCTGAAATCATTGGTTACTTAGTGACCACTTTTCTGCTGCAACAAGGTATTAAGTTTTACCCTTCTGGTTCAATGACGCAGGAGAAGACAGGAGAAGCTTCAACTCAAGCAGACAAATCGTTTTGTTTGGGAGAACCTAAGTTGATTCCCGATTTGTCGATCGAGGTGGTTTATACTAGCGGTGGACTGAGCAAGTTGCCAAAATATCGAGCTTTGGGCGTGCCTGAAATCTGGTTTTGGGAAGATGGTACGCTGCGGCTGTATCATCTCCGGGAAGATGGCTACGAGCAAGTAATTCAGAGTCAACTGTCAGGATTGGAAACGCTGGATATCGATTTGCTAATAGGCTGCATTTTAATGGGTGAAACTGATTTGGCTGAAGCGGTTAAGGTTTTTGGGCAGGGAATCTCGATCGATCGTACATGATATCATGTCCGATCGATTGACCATAATATCCCAGCCGGGGCGGGTTTTTGAGATTGTCAATTATTGGCAGATATTGGCAGGTTTACCCGCCCCTACCTGATTTTGGGCGAAGCGAAGCGGAGGGAATCTACCGGACATAATATGACAGCAAAACGTTCGATTTTCCGGTGGAGGCGATCGAAATTTTAGTGGTTTTGGCAACATCTGGAAAAAATATAATCCCCAGATCCAGGACTTCTTAAATAAGTCTGGTTCTGCTGTTGCTGGGAACGAGAAATACAGTCTTTTGTAGGGGCAATCCCCCTGCGGTTGCAACTCCTAATTGGTAATGTTGCGGATAACGTGCAATTAAATAATCTCCGCAATCAAAGGTGAATATAGATCCGGGGTCAAGTTCGCAGACAATGAAAATTGCACAAAAGCTCGATCGCCAATTATCTCTTTAACAAAAACATGACAACACTTTACGTCAACCCGCAAACAGGCAGCGATTCGGCAGCCGGCAGCCAAGGGGCCCCATTCAAAACTATAGCCCGCGCGATCGTCGCCCGCGCTGCATCGGGAACTACGATTCAGTTATCACCGGGAACTTACAGCGCTGCTAGCGGCGAAAAATTCCCCTTGGAAATTCCATCGGGAGTAAAAGTTATTGGCAATGAAACTAACAAAGGTAGAGGCATTCTGATTCAAGGAAGTGGCAAATTTGTCAGTCCCACCGCTGCAAGCCAAAATATCACGATACTACTAGCAACTAATTCCCAATTGCGCGGAGTAACTGTCACTAATCTTGATAGTCGTGGCACGGGAGTCTGGATTGAGTCAACTTCTCCGACTGTGGCTAACTGCACTTTCACGCTTTGCAAGCGCGAAGGCGTTTTTGCCACGGGCACTGCTAATCCTGCGATTCTCGACAACATATTTCGGGAAAACTCAGCCGCTGGCGTAATTACGGCGGGGAGTGCTAAGGGAGAAATACGGCGCAATATTTTTCAAAAGACGGGTTTCGGCATCTCTCTGCAAGCTCAGTCGGCTCCTTTGATTGCTGACAACCAAATTTTGGAAAATCGCTCCGGTATAGTTTTATCAGGGGAATCTAAGCCGATTTTACGCAAGAATCGCATTGAAAAAAATACGGAAGACGGTTTGACTGCGGTGGGGAAGTCGCTGCCAGATATTGGTACTGCTCAAGATTTGGGCGGCAATATTTTTCAGAATAACGGTGAATTAGACTTGCAAAACGCGACTGAGGTTAAGATTTCGGCGGTGGGAAATCAGCTCAATTCTTCGCGGGTGAAAGGTTTATTTGATTTGGGCAATGTGACGCCAACTCCGACTCCTGGGGGGGTAAAGTTCAGCGACATCAGCACGCACTGGGCTAAGGATTTTATCGATCGCTTGGCAAAGATGAATATTGTTAGCGGGTTTCCCAACGGCACTTTTCAACCTTACGAGATTGTAACTAGAGCTCAGTATGCGGCTATGTTGGCGAAGGCGTTTGAATTGGTGCCCCGCCGTGAGGCGACGGTTTTTAAGGATGTGGCGGCGGATTTTTGGGCCAAAGGAGCGATCGCCCAAGCTAATCGAGCGGGCTTTTTGGTGGGATATCCAGACAGCACGTTTCGCCCGGAGCAGAATTTGACTAGAGTTCAGGCGATCGTATCTTTGGTAAACGGCTTGCAGTTGGGCGGCGGCAACCCCAATTCTTTGAGCGTTTATGTCGATCGATCTCAGATTCCCAGTTTTGCCACCGACGAGATAGCAACCGCCACAGAGCGCAAAATCGTGGTCAACTATCCCGCGCGCGAAAAGCTTTCCCCCGCCCACGACATCACCCGCGGCGAGATATCCGCCCTCATCTACCAAACTCTGGTAGCCACAAAGCGAGCCGAGCCAATTAACTCTCCCTACATCGTCTAAGGCAATTGGGAGACAAGGGAGAGGAGAACTTGGGGTACAAAAAACCAACCTATCTCCCCTCGCCCTTGTCTCCGATTCCCTCACTCTGGCTCACACTCACCCACTCTCGCCCAATCCCACTCTCCCAAGTCTTGATTTGCGAGTACCCGAATCGTTTTATGATTGAACATTAAGAAATTAAGCAATCCTTAAGGTTCCACTGTCAGATTATGGCTAAAATTCAATTTTCTCGGGGTATAGACGAAGATGCTGTGCCCGAAGTGCGCCTAACCCGTTCTAAAAGCGGAGAGCAAGGCACTGCCAGGTTTACCTTTGAAAATCCCAAAGCTCTCAGCAGCACCAGTACCGAAGACATTACTGGAATGTACATGATCGACGACGAAGGCGAACTCCTCACTCGCGAAGTTAATGCTAAGTTCATCAACGGTCAGCCTGCGGGTTTGGAAGCTCTTTATATAATGAAAAGTTCCGCAGAATGGGATCGATTTATGCGTTTCATGGAACGCTACTCGGAAGCAAACGGCTTAGGATTTAGCAAGGCATAATTGATGGGGAATAGGGCATGGGGCCTGGGGCATGGGATATGGGGTATTGGTTATTGGTTATTAGTTATTTGATAATGAATAACTAATAACCAATAAATCACAACTAACTAATGACTTCTTCCCTGTTCCCTTTTCCTGATTTCCTCTTCCTTCTTGCTTCTTACTTTTTCCTTCAACATCTGTTATATGACGCAAATTCCTCACCCCGACTTATCTAAAATAACCGTAAATTGCGCTATCATTACTGTTAGCGACACGCGCTCGGCTGAAACAGACAATAGCGGCTTGTTAACGAAGAAGCTGCTAAAAGATGCGGGTCACTCTGTGGTAGCTTACACTGTTATTAAAGATGATGCGGCAAAAATTGTATTGCAAATGCAGGCTTTTTCCCAGCGTGAAGATGTGGATGCAATCATTTTTAACGGCGGCACGGGCATCGCTCCCCGAGATACGACTTACGATGTGATGGAGAGTTTGCTAGACAGGATTTTACCGGGATTTGGGGAGATATTTCGGTTTTTGAGCTATCAAGAAATTGGTTCGAGGGCGATCGCCTCTCGCGCAGTTGCAGGCGTGTATCAAGGCAAGTTAGTCTTTTCTCTTCCGGGCTCTAGCAATGGCGTGAAACTAGCTGTGGAAAAGCTAATTTTACCCGAATTAGTTCACTTGGTGACGCAGTTGCGCGGAGGGTGAGGGGTTAAGGTGCCGATTTATACAGATCCAATCGGTTCCTTGCTATTTAGATCGCGACAAATCCAATCTAGCCAGCGTGTCCCTAACCTGTTACATATCTGGCTAAGTGAGGATTATTAAGGATTAACTTTCTAGCCTTTGGCTCCTTCGCCTCCATTCTATCTCATTCATGAATGAGTTAATCGCACCTATTACTTCCTGACCTCCATCGTTCTGGAATGTTTGTTGGTAATAACCAAGTATTTTCGCACCTATTACTCCCGGATCTCCATCGCTCTGCAATATTTGTTGGTAATAACCAAGTATAAATGGACGGCGGTTGGTAAACAACAGACGGATCTTCCGGTAGTTATTACGTCGATAGCGGGAGTCACCACCATAAATTCCAAATTTGTCAGAAAGTATTCCTAAATGCCCGTAAACGGGACTATCGGCTCCTCTAAGTTGATTTAAAAGGGATAATTGCGAACGAAATCTTCCTAAGTTGATAATGCTCACTGTATTAGCTTTGACATCTAGTTCTAAGTAGGTAGACCCCTGGGAGAAAACCATGCTAATTCCTAATATAAACAACAATAATCCCAAAGGTAGAAGGAAGAACATAAAAAAATTAGTGGCACTCTCATAGGATGCGTAGATATCGAGCTTCCATATTTTCTCGCCATTATTCAATTTAGCTAAACCCTGGTTAATGGATTGGATATTTTGAATGTTATTGGATGTCCGTTCCAGTACCATCCAAGGTTTTGAACTCGTGAGGACAATGGTTTCGCCGTTCGGTGTCTGAGAGGCTATCGCCTTTTTAGTATTGGGAATTTTAATAGTCTTTCCAGAGATAAATCCAGGAATTACATACTCGCAATTTACAGCTTGCTGCTGTTGCTGACAGGTAAGAGTTCGAGGCAATCGAGCTTCCCAAATTATCGTGACAAATAATAAATTTAGGCAACTAACAAAGCCACAGTACATCAACATAAACAGCCAAAAGAATAATCCTGGATCTCGATGAATAACCAAGATATCAGGGTTACGTTTGTGAATCGTAAACTTTCCTAAAATATTCATGATTTGAAGAAAATTCCGAAATGGATATCCAAACTTCTTGATATTGCCGTGCTAATTTATTGCTAAACATCTCATCAACCGTCTCAAGGTATTGTAGCCTGGGTTGGTCGGCATATGATATACCGTAACGGTCTTGGTTTTGCCGATCGACTAATTCTGCATCAGGGTCTTTGTAGATTGTACCGCAGTTGCGGTCTCATACACTTTTAAGCATCATCGACATTGTTTGGAGACAACAGACGAAAAAACCGCTGCACAAAGACTGCAATTGACCTGGAAAAATGCTGAAATCATTCGTGATGAGCAAGCCACCCAATCATTGCGTGACCTGATTTTCAATAACGACTGCAACTGCAGCTTGCTGCAAGTTTTGCTGATAGCGCAAATTTTGATTTGTGGTGAGCAGAATCGTGAATATCTCTTGACTCATAAGCAGCAGCAATTCACCGTTCTCTTTTCCTGACCATCCCATCTCATCAACAACTGTGCGTATCTCGGAATCAGCAAGTTCACGCTTTAAAGGTCGTGGGGCAAATTCATCAAGCAGGATTCGCATAGGCTGTCAGCATTTCCTTGGCTAATTCAAGAGCTGCAATTGTCTGTTCCCTACTGACACTAGGGAAATGGTCTAGAAATACCTCTAATGAATCACCAGCCTCAAGATAATCAAGTAGGGTTCTCATTGGCACGCGAGTCCCAACAAAAACAGGGGTTCCCCCCAGAATATCGGGGTCGCTATGAACAACACGGGATGTTAATGTCATAACAAATTCAGCCAACTGGCTAACAGCTTTGACAACAATTGTATCCCAAAGTCATTTGATTTTCGCGAGCATAATGCCAAACAAACGATCGCTAGCATCCATTTTATCTAAAACTACAACTTTTAGCAGTTTAGGCTGGGAAGCTAGCCATACAATCTGCGATCGATCTCGATAGCATTACTATTTCTGCTACTTGCCTTCGCAATCGATCGCAGATAAATTTCAGGGTGCAAGGCCGATCGATATACACTAGAAATATTGTGTATCGCCAGTTTTTCAATGACGCTGCCTACCGGATCTCGTTCTCCTGCTTTGTTCCAAACGCTTTCGCTGGTAGCTGACCCGATCGCATTTTTCGATCGCAACTCTGCCAAATACGGCGATACATTTACCGCCCGCGTGTTGGGGCCCTCTTCGCCCCCCGTGGTGTTTCTGGGCAGTCCAGAAGCCATTCAGGCGGTGTTTACGACGTTAGCCGATGCCTTTGAGTTTGGCAAAGTGACCAACGTATTTCGCCCGCTGGTGGGAAATGAATCCCTAATTATGAATGAAGGGCCGCGGCATCTGCGACAGCGACAGCTATTAATGCCCGCGCTGCATCGGGAACAGTTGCACAGTCAAGGGCATTTGATTGTTGATTTGACGAAAAAGCAGACGATCGACTGGAAAGCCCCAGATGCGATCGCAGTCCGCCAAGAAATGTCAGAAATTTCGCTGCAAGTAATCTTGCAAGTCGTGTTTGGATTAGTGCCGGGAGAGCGCTACGAACGGCTGAAACAATTGCTCAGCAAGCTTTTAGAGGCGATTACCTCTGAACTGTACTCGATACAATTTTTCTTTGAACCGTTGCAGCAAAATTTGGGCTCTTGGAGTCCGTGGGGGCAGTTTTTGCAGCAGATGGCGCAGATTGACTCGCTGATTTATGCGGAAATTGCCGAGAGGCGATCGCAATCTCTCGATTCGTCTCGCACGGATATTCTGTCGGTGTTGATGATGGCCCGCGACGACACCGGCGAATCCCTCGGCGATCGAGAATTGCGCGATCAGTTGATGACGCTGTTGTTGTTGGGACATGAAACGACTGGATCGGCGTTGACTTGGGCGTTTTACTGGCTGCATCAGTTTCCCGAATGCCTTGCTAGGTTGCGGAAGGAATTGGATGAATTAGGCGAAAATCCCGATCCGATCGCACTTTCGCAGTCGCCCTACTTAACTGCAGTCTGCAAGGAAGCGCTGCGGGTTTATCCAATTGCCTTAATTTCGCAGCCGCGCAAGGTGAAACGGACGATCGAACTCGAAGGCTATACATATCAACCGGGAACGATTTTAATCCCCTGTGTCTATTTGGCGCACCGTCGGCCTGAAACCTACGAAAATCCGGCCGGGTTCAATCCCGATCGCTTTTTAGATCGCAAGTTTTCCGCCTCTGAATTTTTACCGTTTGGAGGCGGGAGTCGAAGCTGCATCGGGATGGCGTTATCGATGTTTGAAATGAAGCTGGTTTTAGCAACGGTGCTGTCTTCCCGTGAGTTTGTATCGAATCTCGATCGGCCAATTCGTCCGGCGCGCCGGGGAATCACCTTTGTGCCGCCCGATCGGTTTCGATTAACGGTTGTGGGCGATCGGCGTTAGATTCATTGCAGTAAAACGCCGTGTCAAGCAAGATATGTTATTCGATGAAAATCCCAGCAACTTTGTCTCCATTCATCGTCATGTGTGCCACAAATTCATCTCCACCATCTTCAAAACTCAGCTTCCACAAATAAATCGGAGAATTACCTTGTTTTATCTCACCAAAATAAGTAATTGAGTATCCCTTTTGCAGGCGTGAAGCGAGCTGCTCGCTAACATCGTCAAACATTTGTTGTGTAATGCTCGCTTTGTAGCCTGCATCACCGACTGTAGTAAAAAGCTCGTAATTCTTCGATGCAGTGGCATCCAGGATAACCTGCAAACAATCGATGACGTTTTGAGAGGGGGCTGTCGGGTTCATGAAGATGTCCTTCTTTTAGGATTTTATTAAAATGTTCTAGCTCAGACTGCTGTCTAACTGTGTTAATTGTACCCCTAGTGCGATCGAATCCAGTTTTGGAGCGTCATTGACCGCCAACACCATCCGCTTAGCTCAGCCGCTACGATCGCTTTTTCGTTCTCCCAGATCCAGCCCTGTTAGTAGATTGGAGCGATTTTTGCTTTTGCAATCATTTTAGGCTTGACATCTGTAACCTCATAGGTTACATTAGTAAAGTAATCTCAAAAATTACAAAAAGTTTTAATTAATATATAAGTGCTATGAACTGGATATTCAGCCTTGATTGAAGGATTATTTCACATGATACAAACTTTTAAAAATAAAGCATTAAAAAAATTATTGATGGAAGGTAATGCAAAAGGAATTCCTAAAGAACTTGAAAAAAGGACAAGAAAAAGACTTGAAGCAATAGATACAGCAATAATTATAGATGATATTAGAATACCAGGCTATGATTTACACGAGCTTAAAGGTGATAGAGAGGGAACTTGGTCAATAAAGGTATCAGGTAACTGGCGTATAACTTTTACATTTCAGGATAACAACGCATACGATATAGATCTCGAAGATTATCACTAGCCCATAAAACAAAATCTAAAAATTTAACTTAAACCGTAAGGAAAGTTGCATGAAAGACCTACAAAACATTATTCAAGGGAGGAAAGTCAGACCAGTACATCCGGGCGAGGTCCTTGCGGATGTGCTTGAAGATATTGAAATGACTCAAACCAGGTTTGCTGAGATACTAGGTGTATCCCGCCGCAGTGTCAACGAAATTGTTTTAGGTCAAAGACCAATTACAGTAGATATGGCAATTCGGATTGGGAAAGCGTTAGGGAATGGCCCTCAACTTTGGCTGAATCTTCAGCAAAAAGTTGATATTTGGGATGCAGTGCAAAAACACAGTGAAGAGTACGACAAAGTATCTACGGTGGCATAGTATCCAGCGGTGCGTCAGCTCGGAAAACCTCTTCAAATCGAAATAATCAATGTCTGACGCACTCTACAACTTGATTTAACTGGCATCGAAATAATAACTTCCCGAGTGTCGCCCGATCGTCCTAGCTCGCGATAAAGGTTCGCCAACAGAGACGATCGCACCCTGGGTATAATTCCAAGCTAACCCGATTTGATATCATTTAGAACCAACCACATTTGATATCATTAACCCCTAACAGTTTCCGAACACCAACCTTAACTAATTATTGCCTCAGCAACAATAGTCCGGTGTCGCACTGTATTGCAAGTGATTGTCGGCTGTGCAAAACCCGAATCAACTAAAGCTTGCTCAATATCCAACCCAAAATACTGATCCAAATAAGGCTCCGTACTCTTGAGCAAAGTCAAAATATAAGGAGGCATTTTGGCATACACTTCCGACTGAGGATTCATATCCATAATTGTCAAATGTCCGCCAACACGCAGCAAACGTCTCGCTTCCCGGAAAATTTCTTGAGTAGCTTTCTGCGGCAATTCGTGACAAACTAAACAAATAGAAACTAAATCAAAAGCAGCCGCCGGTAAACCAGTAGATTCAGCAGCAGCGTGAACCCAAGTCGGAGATTTTTGATTGATAAATTCAGATTCTCGCTGTTGGGAACGGTATTTAGCAACTGCTAAAAAATAAGGCGACAACTCCACCCCAGTCATCTTCGCTTCCGGGTAAACCTCCCCAAGGGCAAAGGTACTCATTCCCACACTGCATCCCAAATCCACAATATCTCGCGGTGAAGAAGCAATCTGAGATTTGATGACTTCGTGATAGCTGGCGCGGAGTTTTGCATCGCCTTCTGCACCTGCTTCCGGCCAAATTGTGGCGTGAACTGTACGGGCGGCAACTTCAACTTCTGTAGCAGCTTCCCAACTCATATTACCTTTTTCATAAGCGTGGAATGAAGTTAGATAATATTTCGGGTAAACAAGATCGGAATTTTGGACGCTGAGCAATTCTGCATCCCAATTCCTGGACAAAAGTGCTTGCGATTCTTGTCGCCAATGCACTCCGATTTTTTCTCCTCTTTTTATCATCATTTCCCGCGCTTGGTGCTTGGCTAAATCGGCCAAAGGTTTGATGGAGAGTACGCCATTTACTAAACGCGAGGCTAATCCCGGAGTTTTGTTAACTGCAACCGTCATATTTTATGTTTTTGTATTTTGCGCCATCTATTTTAACACAGTGCGAGGATTTTGAGTTTGTCAATATAATGAAACTTAACTTTGTGCTGGCGACTGAAATGCAAATGTTTTGTGGTAAAGACTTTTTTAAATGAACCGCAGAGGGCGCAGAGAACGCAGAGTTAGAGAAGAGAGAAAAGCTCAGAGGATTGCAAAACTGGATCTTGTCGTGTAATATTTATTTGTGCTTACCTACTTAGTTCTGGGAAATTTATCTGGAATCTGGAATCGGATTTCCCGAAGTTGGAGTAATTGGAAGAACACTTTAAATCGGGCTATTCAGGAGTTTGTGATGAGCAAATCTATTGTGGAATTGGTTGACAATTTGCCGTCGGGTGGCGTCACTGTGATGATGCTCAAATCCCTCGATTTTGTGGTTCCGGGGGAGTGGCATAATTTAACGGGTTTTGATAATACTATTCAAGCGGTGACAGGGGAAACAAAGCGCAAATTAGTTGAGAAAATTCGCGATCGCGCGATCGAGCTTTACGCCAACCCCAACGAGCCATATCAAGGCGTAGTCAGGCTTTACCAGTTAGCAGACAGCGCCGACAGTGCATTAGGTGCAACGGCTATGGCGAATAAAATCGGCGAAAACATCGGCTTTCTTTCCTTTCTCAACCGCCTCACTCCCAAAGCTGACACAACTCAAACGATCGACTTGTGCGTCAAAGTGGCGATCGAGCTAATAGCCTACGGCAAACTTAACAATATTTCCCTTAACAATGTGGGAAGCTTTGGTAATTATTTATCTCATTACAAAGACGAATCTCTGATGCGGATGGCTGCTTTAGTGTGTGCTGACGGTTTAATTCCCCTCGGCCCGGACTTCATTAGAGTAGCACAAAATACCATAGGCGGATTGAATCCTTCAACCTTGCAGCAAAACTCAACCTTCCAAAATATCAGCAACCTAATTCCCGGCGCAAATAATGCAGCCAAATTTGGATTCGTGACAACAACTTTCGCCTCAGCCCAAGGTTGGATGAACAACTTAGTACAGTCTCGCGGCTTAACTCCCGCCATAGTTTTAGGCAATCTCAAGCAATACATTGATATTACCGATGACAAATTGGATTATGTGGCGGCGTTTTTAGACATGACTACCAATTATTACGAACATACGGGAATTCAGACGGTTGCTCGCCGATTGATCGATCGAGCTTATGCTGAAATAGCCTCTGGCAGATACTAGAAAAGTCGTTCCCAGGCGAGGGAACAGAGGAAGGCAGAGCATGGTAACGAGGGAACTTGTTAGGTTCGCGTTTGCCATGCTGTTGAGTCTCTGCGGCCGTGAAAAATGGCGGTCACTATCACTCGGCTTGATACAATGCGATAATACACAGCATAGGGAAAGCGACGCATCACCGATCGCCGAACATCGCGATAGACAACTGGATAGGATTCCGGCATCTGGCAAATTCGATCGAGCATTTCGTCAATACAGTCTAAAAACTCGTCACCAAGTCCTAGTTGCTGACCGAAAGCATCCAGGATACAAACCCCCGGATTCATTCCGAAAGCAGACTCAGGACCCAGAAATAAAAAACCTGTATCCGATGAAACTTGCCCCCCGAATTTATCCGTGGGGTCAATGCTCCAATTCTAAAATCTAAAATCTAAAATCTAAAATCTAAAATCGATTGACTTTCATACCAAGTGTATGCTTCATCAACTTCTTCACGAACTTCTGGACGGAATACTAACGCATAATTCATAGTTTATTTTCGTGCTTTGACTGAAGCTTTAACTTCTTCCCAAGTCAGCACATTATCAGGATTTGCTTCAGAATCATCAATTCGGCGATCGAGTTCCTGCTTGTGAAAGTCTGTCAGGTCTGGGTGAACCTGTTCTGCCGCTATACTGTCTAAGATTGCTTGTACAAGACGAATCCGATCTTGAACGCTGAGGGCGACGATCTGATTTAAAGTGCCTGTGAAATCCATAAATTTGAGTTAAGCGCCAAGGACTTAATAGATTATTATAACTCAAAATCAAGATCGAGGCAGAGCCTCTGGATATGCGTTCCCAGGCAGAGCCTGGAAGGGAATAAAGCTCGCAATGTAAGTTAAAATAAGCAGATTATGTTTAGCAAACCTCTTTTAATCGCATTGTGAAAAACAAATCGCTTCCTTCATCGGTAACAGTCAAGCTAGGCAAATTTGTCTGGACATCAATGTGGCAATTAATGATGTCAAAACTAGCGCCGCCCGATCGCACCGGAGCATATATTCGCCCCAGCAGTAGTTTCCGCAACTTTGTCAGCACTGCACCAGACAACCCTCACGGGCCCGCCACGGCACGATATCGCCTCTTCGTGGGTAAAGGGTGCCCTTGGGCGCACCGCACTCTGGTGACGAGGGCGCTCAAAGGGCTTGAAGATGCGATATCGGTGTCTATTGTCTATCCCTCGGAAGGGGGAATGTGGGTGCTGGAGTCGGAGACTTTTGGCTGCAACACGATGCCGGAACTTTACCAGTTGGCTTTACCGGGCTATCAGGGGCGGTGTACGGTGCCGGTGCTGTGGGATGACTCGAAAAAGGCGATCGTCAATAACGAGAGTTCGGAAATTATTGTGATGCTAAACTCGGAGTTTAACGAGTTTGCTAGCAATCCTCAAATGGATCTTTATCCTCTGGATTTGCGATCGCAAATTGACGAGTGGAATGAGAAGATTTACCAATCGGTGAATAACGGCGTTTATCGCTGCGGTTTCGCGCAATCTCAAGCTGCTTATGACTCGGCTTGCAGTGAATTGTTTGCTGTTTTAGACGAGATCGATCGATCGCTTTTGAGGAGTCGTTATCTTTGTGGCGATCGGGTGACATTAGCAGACGTGCGGCTTTTTACTACTCTATTCCGTTTTGATGCCGTTTACTACAGCTTGTTCAAATGCAATGTGCGGCGCATTCAAGATTACGAGCATTTGGGAGCTTATCTGCGCGATTTGTACCAGTTACCGGGAGTTGCGGGCACTTGCGATTTGGAGGCTGTGAAGCGCGATTATTACGGCAATTTGTTCCCGCTGAATCCCGGCTGCATTATCCCGGCTGGGCCCGATCCGGCGAGTTTGCTCAAAGCTCACGATCGCGCAGGGCTCAGAAACCAGGTTTCTTAACTTAATCTTGATTAGGATGCCAGAATTATCGCAGAAACCCGCTTGGATTATCTGCGTGGGCCTCAGAAACCGGGTTTCTCACCAAAATCTCGTGAGAATGCCAAAATTGTCGCAGAAACCCGGTTTCTTGGATGCTTGGGCGAGTTCGATCTTATTCTTCAATTTCACTTGTTGGCTCGTTTACCTCTTCGTCTTTGACATCAAAATTAATCCGTTCGTAAATCTCTCTCAGCGGCATTTGAAATTCTACGGATTCTAGGGTTAATACAGATTCGTCTGAATCATATTCTGTTAATACCCATTTGCCATTAGAATTTTTAGCAAATTGTTCAATATGATAGCTGTATTGGTCAATTAAAATGTATTCGCGAAATTCCGAGATTGATCGATAGGCGAGAAATTTACCACCGCGATCGTAGTCTTTGGTTGAATTGGATAAAACCTCGACGATTAGCAGAGGATTGGTGACAATTGTTTTGTTACTTCCTTGATAGACTGGTTCTCCTTGAATGACGATGATATCGGGATAGACGTAGCGGCGAGTTTGCGGTATCCACAGGCGCACATCATTGATAAATGTCTCGTAATCTTGACCATTTACACTCAAGGGGAATTTGCGACAAAAATTCAGTGCGAGTTTGTTGTGGTTGGTTGTGCCGCCTGTCATTGGTACTATCTCCCCATCATGGTATTCACTTTTGTCGATCGCACTTTCTTCTAATGCGAGATATTCCTCTGGCGTGTAGTAGCGTTTTTCGGTTTGTGGTTGCTTTTCGATTGCTGGTTTTTCTTGGGTTTGCATAGTCATTCCCTTCGGCTCTCAAGTGATTTTATGATAACATGAAATATTTGAGTAACAGAAACCAGGGGAGTCAGAAACCGGGTTTCTTAGCAAAATCTCGATGAGGATGCAAAAATCCCTCTTTACCTCGTTCCCAGGCTCTGCCTGGTAACGCATATCCAGAGGCTCCGCCTCGCCCTAACCCACCCACCAACCCTCAATAGCCCCAATGGGAAGAAGTAGATACAAAGTAATATATTCCGACAACCAACCGCACTTTGTCACCTGTACAATTATCAACTGGATTCCTGTATTCTGTCAAGCAGAAATAGCACAAATAGTCTTAGATTCCTTAAGTTTTATGCAACGGGAGAAGCGTTTAGCCTTACACGGTTACGTGAAACGTGGAAAATCACTTGCACTTAATCGTAACTTCTTCTGAATTGTCAACGCAAATGAGAAATTTTAAATCATTTACAGCTCGCTCCATAATTGACTTGCTTGAAAAAAATCAAGTTACCAACATCCTCGATCAACTCGCATTCTATAAAAAGCTACACAAAAAAGACCAAAAATATCAGCTATGGCAAGAAGGGTTCCACCCGCAAGCTATTTTGGATGAGGCAATGCTGTTGCAAAAATTGGAGTAAATCCACAATAATCCTGTTAGGCGTGGCTATGTTGACGATCCGGGTTGTTGGAGATATTCTAGTTATCGAAATTATATGGGTCAGGATGGATTGTTGCCAGTTGATTTGATTGATTTTTGAGTCGGATGATTTGTTTGGAGGAGCGAGGCAGAGCCTCTGGATATGCGTTACCAGGCAGAGCCTGGTAACGAGGGGAAGGAGGGGAACGAGGGGAAAAAGAAGGGAAAAGAGCGAGGTAGAGCCTCGGGAAATGCGTTACCAGGCAGAGCCTGTTAACGAGGAGAGCAATACCAAATCTAGCATCTAAGCATCTAATCTTCAAGCTTACTTGGGAACGAGGAAATAGTCTCGGTAAATGTCCTGACTGTTATTTCCCCGCCTAAATCCTGAGCTAGTAAATCGATACCGTCAATAACTTTATTGGGCTCTGCAATACTCAAAACCTCATAGCATTTTTCCCGATAATCGGGACGATCTTGGAAATACTGAATCGCTCGATCGAGCGGTTCCATAACTTGATAAGCTGCTTCCGCTTTGTCGATCGCCATTTGGGGAATCGGAGTCGCTAACCTTTGTATAGCCAAGTCGATTAAATCTCTAGAATTTACCCGATCGCTCGGCTGTCGATCGGCATTTGCCAACAACTTTTCTGCTATACTATCAATTTGATTCAAGCAAGGAACAGGCGACCAATTTGGATAATTTGGTTGCCCAAACTCAATTCGCCCTTCACAAACCATCTCGAATTTAATAGTAGTGCCGTCAACAATAACAGGAAATCTTATCCCATACTGGTTGGCTTGAATATCGTTCGGGAGAACAATGCGTGAAGCGAAGCTATCCCCAAGGGAATCGCGACTAGCAAAAATCGCATCATAGCCTCCTTCGGCAACTTTTCGGCGCAGGAGACGGTAGCCATCATCCATCGGACACATAAAGTCAATATCCTGGCTCAACCGATATTCTCCGTGTTCCATACTTACCAACGTTCCGCCGCCAAAATACGCCCGACATTCCTCTAGAAATTCGACATTCAAGTGGCTGAGTACAGTTAATATCTTTTGATGAATTTCGCGTTTAAACATTGCTTGAGAACTTACCCAATTTTCTTGATTGTTTGGCGGGCAACTGCTTCCCAGTTCCGCTATTAACCAAGACTGATAGTGCTGGCTGATTTCTTTAATAAAAGCCAGTTCCTCAAAGCTAGGTGTTCCCAAAACTCCCCAATAATGCCAGCCAGATTCGTAGCGGCATAGCATTTCCTTGAAACTCAATTTTTTGACATCAGTAACTTGCCAGCAGATAGATTGAAGGAATGGGAGTTCGGCGGGAATTGTCAACCCGGTTGCTATTTCTTGATGGTTCATCTGCTTTCGGGGAAAGCGAGGCAGAGCCTCTGGATATGCGTTACCAGGATCTGCCGATTGGTGACAAATTAAGCTCACACCGACCGTCTCTCTTGTTTGTATCGAAGTCTCGATCCCCCCTAACCCCCCTTAATAAGGGGGGGACAAGATTCTTCTCAAAGTCCCCCTTCTTAAGGGGGATTTAGGGGGAGCGAGACTCGACTAAAAGGGACATTTATTATGGGTTTCAGTCTTAAGTTTTCACCAATCAGCAGAGCCTGGGAACGATAATTTTTCTTCCAGTCCGGGCAGGCAGACTTTGTTTGGTTAGCCCCGAATTATATTCGGCTGGTTCTATTCCGTAGATTCCTAACTTCCCGATAAAATCTCTTCGAGTGCTAATTTCAGCGTCGGATATTGATATTGAAAACCGCTAGCTAAAGTTTGTTTCGGCAACACTTTCTGCCCTTCCAAAACAAGTTTTGCCCCGTCTCCCAAAAGCATTTCTAAAGCAAAACCTGGCACCGGCAACCAAGAAGGCCGCTTTAAAACTTCCCCTAAAGTTTGACACAATTCATTCATCCGCACCGGATTCGGTGCTGTCGCATTCAAAACGCCTTCAACTTGCGAATTTTGCAAAGCATACAAAATTAAATCAACCACATCCTCGCGATGAATCCAAGAAAACCACTGTTTCCCAGTGCCCAGCGGCCCGCCTGCAAAGAGTTTAAAAGGTGGCAGCATTTTTGCCAACGCGCCTCCCATTCCCAAAACTATGCCCAGCCGCAAAATTGCTAGCCGCGTTCCCGCATTTTTTGCAGGTTGGGCGGCTGCTTCCCAGTCTTTACAAACTACTGCTAAAAAATCATCCCCAGCAGGGCTAGTTTCGTCAAACTCAGCGGTTTCGCTGGTTCCGTAATAGCCGATCGCCGATGCGCTAACAAACACCGATGGTCTAGGATTAGCATTGACGATCGCCTCCACCAATTTTGCCGTCGTCAGTCTGCGACTGTCCAGAATTGCTTGCTGGCGCGCCTCCGTCCACCTTTCCTCCGCAATCGGAACCCCTGCTAAATTGACAACAGCGTCGCAGCCCGCGATCGAATGCAGCCAATCACCAGACTCCGCTGGAGTGTAGGCGACAACTTCTAAATTCGGATAAGCTGAAGCCGGAAAAACTCGGCTAGCCTTCGCCGCATCCCTGCTCAAAACCACCACTTGATGTCCCGCAGCTTGCAGCTTCTCCACCAGCCGGCTACCTACAAATCCTGTTGCTCCCGCGATCGCTACTTTCATCTTTTACCCGCAATGCACATTTTTAGTAGTTTAGACGATCGTCCAAACTTGTGTTAAATCATACAAAAATAAACAGCAGCCTCGATCGCCTCCCGACAAGCCAAGTGTATTTTCATTAAACTGATAAAGGACACGAGGAACACAAACCATGCCTGCAAAAAAATCAAAGCTTCTAATTGCTGCCTCCATCGCCGCAGCAGGTAGCGCTGCGGTCTACTTTTACTTCCAGGGTTTGAGCCAACAAGTATCCAACCCTCAAGACAGCGCCAAAGTTGTGCCCGACGAAGCAATGATGGCCGCCTTTATCTCCCCCAATCCCCAAGCGTTGTCACAATTGCAGCGATTTGGCACGCCAGGGGCTCAAAAGTTGGTCGGTCAGGGTTTGAAGACCTTTCAAGAACAAAGCTTGGCAGGCACTCAAATCGACTTTGACAGGGACTTAAAGCCTTGGTTAGGGGGGGTGATGGTCGCTTTGCTGCCCCCTGATGCTGTGACGAATACAGAGCCTCCAAAACTGCTGGTTGTAGTCAGCGTGAAAAATAAAATTAGCGCTTGGAATTTTGCTAATAAATTAAAATCTCAGCCCGGTGCAACTACTCAAGAAACCGAGTATAAAGGAGTTAAAATTTTTGAGATTGCAGAGCCAACTGGCAAGCGCTACAGTGTGGCTTTGCTGAACGACCAATTAGTGATGGCTCCTTTGAGACAGCCTGTGGAATTGGCGATCGATACTTTTAAAGGAGAACCCTCTCTCGCTACGCAGCCGAGCACAACTAAGTTTTTTGCAGAGAGTGCTGGTGTCAAGAATCCGATCGCAACTGTTTATATTGCTGACTATGCTGCTGCAATTGAGCAATTGAAAGCTAATTTGCCCGGAGATATCCAGTTGCCTTGGACATTGTTTTCGCAGTTCCAACAAGTTAAGTCTTTGGTTGCGGGCATTGGGGCGGACAGTGCGGGATTGAGGGTAAAAACTATTGCTCAGTTAGACCCTAAATTCGTCCAGCAAAATCCACAAGTCGCATCGAAATTGTTACCCAGATTTCCCGGCGAAACTATTGCTTTAGTCGGCGGCAAGGGACTAGATCAAATTTGGTCGCAAGCGACAGCCCAGGCACAAGATAGCCCGGAAGTTGACAGGGGAGTTCAGCAGGTGAGGAGTAGTTTTAAGCGGTTGGATTTGGATGCGGATCGAGATGTTTTTGGTTGGATGAATGGGGAATTTGCGATCGGGGCGATCGGTTCGGATCAAGGGATTTTGTCTCAGTTGGGGATGGGGGCGGCGATGATTTTTGAAACGAGCGATCGCCCTGCTGCAGAAGCAACTCTGAAAAAACTCGATGCGATCGCCAAAAGCAATCCTACAGTCAGTGTCGCCCCCAGACAAGTTCAAGGCAAAGAAGTTACGGAGTGGCAAATACCCCAGCAAGGCACTTTATTCGGGCACGGTTGGCTGAATGAAAATTCTGTATTTGTAGCTTTCGGCGGGCCTTTAGTTGATGTGATTACTTCGACACCACCGCAGCCGCTAAGCAGCAGTCCGAGTTTTCAGGCGATCGCCACTTCTTTAGGGCAAGTCAACCAAGGTTACTTTTACATAGATATGGAAAAAACCATGTCTTGGGCTAACCAATATTTGCTCGCAGTACAGCCAAATTTAGTTTCGCCGCCCGCCGCTGAATTGCTCAATTCTCTCCGAGGAGTTAGCGTCGCCACAGCTTCTACACAACCGACAACTGCTCAGCTTGAGATGCTTTTTGCCTTGAAATCTAACAATTAGGGAATTGGGAATCGGGAATTGGTAATTCTTCCTTCTATCCTTCTATCCGTTAAATCCCGATTCAGTGCGCGCTGCCGGACTTTTGTATTAATAAAAAAGATGCTGCCCTCAATGGAGGGCAGCTACTCAAATAAAGCATCTTAAAGTCTCTCAAAACTTCAGAATTAACCTTCAGACATTCCTGATTTATTCGGCAATTGCAAATCATCCGGGTCTACGTAGTGACAAACTGCTTTGTCCATGCAAATTAAGGCCCAACCGGACTTATCAATGCTCATCAGCTTGTAAGACGCTGGCTGAATAAAGAAACCTTTGTGATTGCGGGTTGCTGGCTTGATGTTAACGTGGCTTTCAGTGCTCATAGTCTTACAACTCCTGGTACTAATTAACTAAGCTGGTATTCCGTCGGACTTTGTGAATCGTCTAAGTTTTCAAATACTAGCACTGACTTCCTGAGTTTTCCATAAAGTTATTTATTGATTTATTACGATGTCGTAATAAATCCAAAAGCCGATTTCCTCGATCCCCGCCCCAAAATCGACTTGTTTGCGCCGTTAGGGCTCCAGAAGCCACTGTTTAACGCGGGCGAGACTCTTCCAGTCGGGTTTTCTGGTTAATCCTTCTTCAAAATTTTTTTTAACTTCGTCGAGCAACTCTTCGGAAGCCATCACTAATTGCTGAGCCACTTCTACGTGGGGGCGCACTCCTTTTTCTTTGAGATCGAGGATCGCGACTGCTAGGTTGATGCGAGCTTGGGGGTCATGAGGGTTCAATTTTACGGCGGTTTTCGCTGCCTTTTGAGCCGGTGCGGGTTTATTTTCCAACAGGTAGAGCCACGCGAGGCTAGCCCAGGCATTGCCATTTTTGGGAGCTTTCTCGCACACTTCTTTAAACACGGGGATCAGATTAGCCGGGGCTTCGCCAGCTTGGTAGCGATCGAAACCGTCTTTAAACAATTCTTCAGGGGTCATTCGATTTTAGATTTTGGATTTTAGATTTTAGATTGGAAAGAGCATTGGGTGCGGGACGCAGCAATGCAGTCCGAGGCATTCTCAGCAATTAGCAATTACCAATCCCCAATGCCCTATTTTCCAATTTATGTAGAAAATGAACTGCCACAGCCGCAAGTTTGAGTTGCGTTGGGGTTAGTAAACTGAAAACCGCCCCCGATCATAGCATCGCTGAAGTCGAGAACCAAACCGTAGAGATAAAGAATGCTCTTGCGATCGCAAACTACCTGAAAACCGTCGTAGTCGAACACTTCATCGTCGGATTTGACAGTGCTGGGATCTGCGAAATCCATCACGTAGGACATTCCAGAGCATCCGCCCTGGCGCACCCCTACCCGCAAGCAGAGGTCTTTACCTTGTTTCTCTCTCAGAGCTAAAACTTGACGGACAGCAGAGTCCGTCATTTGAATGCCGCGCTTTTCAGAAATGGCTTGAGTCATAATTTGCCGAACTCCTGAGATTGTCTAATGCTAAGAGTGTAATCTTATCCCTCCATTGTACAGGCATTCGCCAGAAGGCATAAGGTTAGATGCTGAAGGCCGAATTTTTAGCTTCTAATTTTTAATTCCCGTGGGGCCTCGTTCCCCAGCTCGATGTCCTCTCCCCCTATAGGGTTTATGATTGATAAGCAGCGGTTGACCGGCTACCGGCACCGCAACAATGCTTCACCCAACGGGCTTACTCTATGGCAGCGCTGAATCGCACTACTCTTCGTCGGCTACAAAACTTACCTCAAATTCCCAGCGTGTGGGAGGGCGATCGCCGACCCTTATCTAATGCTGACTCACACATGATGCTAGATGACGATGACGTTCTAGAAGCTGGTGGCGAGTGCATTCTCTGGGTCGATGGCTCCGAAGGAGTCGTGAGGGCTATGGACATGGTAGGCCCAGATGCCGGCCCAGAGGCGCTCGTCCGGGCCCTGTTACGGGCAATGGAACATCCCCAAAGTCCGGCTCCCGCAGGTCGGCCCCAAAAAATAGTAGTCAAAAACCGAGAAATTCAATTTTATCTGCGGGGCGTACTTCAAGATTTAGGCATTTCCATTGACTACGTGCCGGAATTGCCCCTAATTGACGAAATATTTCGCGGCATGGAAGAGGTCGCCATCAACAGACCTCCTGAGTTGCCCCCTCAGTATGCTGAAGTTTTAATGGAAAAAGCTGCTCACATTTGGCAAGATGCTCCGTGGCGGACTTTGAGCGAACACCAAATTATATCTATTGAAATCAATCAGTGGGATGTCGCCAGCCTCTACGTGTCCGTATTGGGGCAAGGCAGAATGGATTACGGAGTTTTACTGTACCGTTCTCTAGAATCCTTGAAACGGTTTCGTGAACGAGTCGTCAACGATGAATCTTTTGAAGATTTAGAACAGGCTTTTTTAGGGCAAGACTGTTTGTTTGTTACCTTTGAAAGTTCAGCAGATATTGATGAGGACGACGAGGACGAAATTGATTTAGCCGATTTGCCTCCATCGGAAATTGAACCAAATTTCGGCAACCTACATCCTTTAGAAGGATTGCGATCGATTCTTTACGAAGAAGAAGCCCTCACGATGTTAGTTGCTCTCGAAGCATTTCACCGCTTTTTCCGCAACGGCCGCCGGAAATTGGGCTCAGACACTTTTCCCACTCTTAGCAGCCGCTACCGCATCCCAGTGCCGCAGCCTGACGGAGAAATTCAACAGGTATCCGTTAAAGTTTCCACGATGCCGGATGTGTCGGACGAATTATTACAGATGCTCGGCGATGACGATGATGACGATGATGACGATGATGATGAATTTGACAAGCCACTGCTGCGGGACGATTTGGTGCCGCAAAATTCATTTTTGAGTCTCGGTGCCGTACCTTGGGAAACGGTAGATTTCCTGCGCCAAAGTGTCCAGTTTCACCAAGGTGCAGAAATTGATATTAATACCGCCGGAGATGGTTTGCCGGTGGTGATGATCCAAACTTCTCATCCGAAGGCAAAAACTATGATTCAGGATTTGAAAGAAGCTGGAGGTGTGAAGGGGATTGGTTTTAATCCGGGCGAAAATCCTTTTCAGGATGAGCAATACGACTTGGGTATTTTGCAAACAAAAAATGGGGAGCTGTATTTGTTTGGGGAGTTTAATGAAGACGATCCGGTGCATCAGGAAGCTCGCAAGAAGTGGGATCGCCGCTGTAAATTAACCAACGGTTGGTGCGGTTTGATTATTGCTAAAGGGTTGATGGGTGCTTCTCGCGGTCAGCCTCAGTTTAAGGATATGATCGCTTTGCTTGAGGTGCGCTGGGTGTCTGCTAAAGACTTGGGAATTGGGCCACTTCAGTTGATGCCGATGTTTTAAAGTTAGTTGACTGTTGACTGTTGGCTGTTGGCTGTTGACTGTTGACTGTTGACTGTTGGCTGTTGACTGTTGACTGTTGTGAGAAGGAAGAGGTAAAAGTAAGTTGTAAGGTGCGCCACAGCGCACCATAGTTTTTAAATTATTAAGGAGAATGATTATGTCAAATTCTACTCAAAAGCGAGAAGTGTTAGTCGCCATTGATGCGGAATTCGCTGATAAAATAGACCAATTTACTGATAATTGGACGGAAGCGATCGAACAAGCTCTCCGTCTCTGGTACGCTAAGCAAATCGAGGATAAGTTGCGGAAGTTTTATCAAAATCGCAGCCAAGAAGATATTGAGTTTGAGGAAGAATGGGCAACATTTGCTCAGGAACAAATGGAAGAAATTTTAATAGAGGAAGGTCTTTGATACAATGACAGAAGCTTATCCGCGACAAGGCGAAGTTTATCTTGTTAGAGCTTTGCGAACGATCGGAGATACCAAAAAGCGTCCTGTTGCTGTCGTTTCCATAGATAGCCGGAATGAATTGAGCCGTACTGTACTGATTGTCCCTTTTACTAGCGATTTGAGAGGGGGCGAAACTCCGACTCGTGTCTTGATTCCGGCAGGTGAGGGAGGGTTAGAATCTGACTCGCTGGCTGTCTGCGAGCAAATTATAACTGTCCAAAAGACTTATCTGGAACAAGGCCCTTACGGTCAACTTAGTGCCGATGTCCTAGCCAGAATTCAGAGGGCTATACAAGTGTCGATCGGCATTTACGAACTTTAATAATATTTCTAATATTCTAAATTTTGTTACAATTTGTAAAAATACTGTAAAGGATAGGTAAAATGCGGGTTGCGATCGCAGGTGCGGGACTGGCTGGAATGACCACAGCAGTCGATTTAGTGGACGCCGGCCACGAAGTAGAAATTTTTGAATCCCGCCCCTTTGTCGGCGGCAAAGTCGGCAGTTGGGTAGATCCAGACGGCAATCACGTTGAAATGGGTTTGCACGTCTTCTTCGGCTGCTATTATAACTTATTTGCGCTCATGAAAAAAGTGGGAGCTTTTGACGACTTGCTCCTCAAAGAACACGTCCACACTTTTATCAATCGAGGCGGCGAAACTGGTTCTTTAGATTTTCGCTTTCCCGTGGGTGCTCCTTTGCACGGATTGAAGGCATTTTTTACTACATCCCAGCTATCCGTACAAGACAAAATTCAAAATGCGATCGCCCTGGGAACTAGCCCGATCGTCCGGGGTTTGATAGACTTTGAAGGAGCGATGAAAACTATCCGCGATTTGGATAAAGTTAGCTTTGCTGACTGGTTCCGCAGTCAAGGGGGCAACCAAAACTCGCTCAAAAGAATGTGGAATCCGATCGCCTACGCACTGGGTTTTATCGACACTGAAAATATTTCTGCCCGGTGTATGTTGACAATCTTTCAATTCTTTGCCTCGAAAACCGAAGCCTCTGTCATGCGGATGCTGGCTGGTTCTCCCAACGAATATTTGCACAAACCAATTGTGGAATATTTGGAAAGCAAAGGAACGAAAATCCACACGCGGCGCAGAGTCCGAGAAATTCAGTTTGAAGAAGGCGAAGAAACCCGCGTGACAGGCTTGGCAGTAGCTAGCGGCGAAACTGAAGAAACTATTACCGCTGATGCTTATCTTTTTGCATTAGACGTACCAGGAATTCAGAAAATATTGCCCCCTGCTTGGCGCAAATGGTCAGAATTTGACAACATTTATAAATTAGATGCTGTGCCGGTTGCTACAGTGCAATTGCGGTTCGACGGTTGGGTAACGGAATTGGAAGACGAAGCCAAGCGCAAACAGTTGAGCCACGCTGTCGGCATCGATAATTTGCTATATTCAGCAGATGCAGATTTTTCCTGTTTTGCTGATTTGGCGCTAACAAGTCCCAAGGATTATTATAAGGAAGGACAAGGTTCTCTGTTGCAGTTGGTGTTGACTCCGGGAGATCCGTTTATTAAACAAAGCAATGAGGCGATCGCCCAACACGTACTTAAGCAAGTTCAGGATTTATTTCCCTCAGCGCGGGAATTAAACATGACTTGGTACAGTGTAGTGAAGCTCGCTCAATCTTTGTATCGCGAAGCACCGGGAATGGATGTTTTCCGCCCTGCTCAAAAAACTCCGATCGCCAATTTCTTTCTAGCAGGAAGTTACACTCAGCAAGACTACATTGATAGTATGGAAGGAGCGACACTTTCAGGCCATCAAGCGGCTAAGGCAATTCTCGAAGCTTACAGTCATTAGTCCATTGTTTCTCAGGATTCGATCCCCCCTAACCCCCCTTAAGAAGGGGGGGACAAGAGTGTTCTCAAAGTCTCCCTTAATAAGTGGGGGGGCAACAGTGTTCTCAAAGTCAACCCCTACTCCCCTTCTTAAGGGGGATTTAGGGGGATCTAGATTCGACAATAAACGAGAAATCCACAATCTAAAATCTAAAATCTAAAATCTAAAATCCCATGACTGATTGGTTAGAACACAGTGTCCAAGTAGAAGTGGCAATTCCCATCGAATTAGCGTGGCAACTCTGGTCAGATTTAGAGCAAATGCCGCGCTGGATGAAGTGGATAGAATCTGTTCATGTTCTTGAAGAAGATCCAGAGTTATCTCGCTGGAAACTCGCAACAGGCGGGCTAGAATTTAGCTGGCTTTCTCGGATTCTCAAATTAGTGCCGAATCAGATAATTCAGTGGGAATCGGTAGACGGTTTGCCAAATCGAGGGGCCGTAAGATTTTACGATCGCAAAGACAGCAGTATCGTCAAGCTGACAGTGGCTTACGGAATTCCCGGCTGGCTGGGAAAATTGATGGATAACCTATTTCTGGGCCGCGTGGTTGAATCGACAATTCAGGCTGACTTGGAAAGGTTTAAAGAGTATGCTCTGAAAGTAAAAGCCACATCTTAAATTCTGAGGACTAAAGTCCTTTGGTTTTTAATTGTAACGCGAGAGTCGATCGCGCTTGGGCGTCAGTATCATAGAGATGTGCTGCTGATTCCTTCTAGGTTTAGTTATGAGTTATTGCCTAAACCCCGCCTGTCAAAACCCGCAAAATGCCGATCGTACCCAATTCTGCCTGAATTGCGGCTCCAAACTGTTGCTCAGAGAGCGTTACCGCGCCATCAAACCCCTTGGGCGCGGCGGTTTCGGCCGCACTTTTTTAGCAATAGACCAAGACAAACCCTCAAAACCGCGCTGTGCAATTAAACAGTTTTTCCCCCTATCCCAAGGTACCAGCAGCAGCGAGAAAGCAGCAGAATTATTCAACCGAGAAGCGGTGCGCCTGGACGAGTTGGGGAAACACCCGCAAATTCCCGAACTGTTGGCGCACTTTCAGCAGGAACGCTATCAGTATTTGGTACAGGAATTTATAGAAGGTCAGAATTTACAGGAAGAGTTGGCGCGGACTGGGCCTTTCAGCGAAAGTAAGATTCTCAGTCTGCTGAAGGATTTATTGCCAGTATTGCAGTTCGTGCACGATCGCAGTGTAATTCACCGAGATATTAAACCCCCCAATATTATCCGCCGCCGCCTTTCTCAAACTCCCACCATTTATACTTACCCCACATTAACCGGGGAATTAGTTTTAGTGGATTTTGGCGCTGCAAAACTTGTGGAGGGTTTGAGAGAAACCGGTACAGTCATCGGTTCTCCCGAATTTGTGGCGCCGGAACAAATTAGAGGTCAAGCGGTTTATGCCAGCGATTTGTACAGTTTGGGAGTAACTTGCATTTATTTACTGACTCAAATATCTCCTTTTGATTTGTTTGATATCAATCAAGATGCTTGGGTTTGGCGAGACTTTTTGAAGGTTCCAATTGATCCGAAATTAAGTCGCATCCTCGACAAAATGATCGAATCGAGTCTCAGTCGGCGCTACAAATCTGTAGCTGAGGTATTGAAAGATTTGCAGCCTCCGCAGTCGGCGGGGGCGGGCACGGGGGCGGGCACGGGGGCGGGCACGGGGGCGGGCACGGGGGCACCGCCCCTACCAGCGCCTACAATTCCCGTGCCGCAGAGAACGCCTGTGGTGCAGAATACAGTGCCGCCAACGGTTGCAGGCACTATTTTACCTGTGCCGCCGATGCAGCGGGTTGTACCCGCACGCGCGCCTACTTGGAGGTGTGTTCATACTCTGGTAGGGCATTCTCATGCTGTTACGTCGGTAGCTTTCAGTCCTGATGGCGCGACTTTAGCTAGCGGCAGTGAGGACAAGACGATTGAGATGTGGAAGTTGGATGCGGGTAAGCGGTGGTACACTCTCCCGGGTCATTCTGACTGGGTGACTTGTGTGGGGTTTAGTCCTGATGGCGCGACTTTGGCTAGTGGCGGCCGGGACAAAATGATTCATATTTGGAATTTGAATAAGGGTAAGTGGTGGTACGCTTTGCCTGGTCATTCTGACAGGGTTTCTGCTGTGGCGTTTGGTCGGGATGGTCAGGTTTTGGCTAGCGGCAGTCGGGACAAAACTGTGCAGTTGTGGAATTTGAATAAGGGAAGGCGGATGTCGGCTTTGACTGGTCACGCTGGCGGGGTGGAGGCGGTGGCTTTTAGTCCTGGCGGGGAGTTTTTGGCTAGTGGCAGTCGGGACAAGACTGTGCAGTTGTGGGATTGGCAAAATGGTCGATCGATTTGTACTTTAGCAGAACACGGGGATTGGGTGCGGGCGATCGTTTTTGCTCCGATTTCTTCTATCTCCCCCCCTTCTCAAGGGGGGGCTGGGGGGGGATCTGTTTTGGCGACGGGGAGTCGGGATGGTACGGCGAAGCTGTGGCGGGTGGATGCACAGGGGCGTGGAACGCTGTTGCGGAGTATGAGGGACAATTCTGGGGATGTTTTGTGTGTGGCGTTGAGTCCCGATGGTCGGGTTTTGGCGACGGGGAGTCGGGATGGCACGATTTATTTGTGGGATGCGGGTACGGGGGGTTTGCTGGAAATTCTGACGGGCCACGGGGGGGAGGTTTTGTCGGTGGCGTTTAGTGCTGATGGGGGGAGTTTGGCTAGCGGTGCGGGCGATCGAACTGTGAAGATTTGGCGGGGGATTGGGCATTAGGGGCGATGTCAAGAGTGCCTGCCTAAAAAATTTCATATTTATGCTTGACAGGCGATCGTATGTTCTGCTACATTAGGAATTCGTGAGGACGCATAGCTCAGTTGGTTAGAGCACTACGTTGACATCGTAGGGGTCACTGGTTCGAGTCCAGTTGTGTCCATCCCAAAACCCGCCCATAAAGCGGGTTTTACAGTTTCTACAACCAAACTGCAAAGTTTGGCATTCTCAATTAGGGGTGACAAAATGTGTCAAGTTCAGCCATTCACCGCGATAAAAGTGCGATATGCCCAAAGGCACCGTAAATATAGAAGTTTTTAAGGATCGGCTGCGGTTGGCTTGGTCGTGGCAAGGTAAGCGATTCTGGCTTTATATCGGTTTGCCAGATACCAAACCCAATCGCAAAGCAGCCGAAATCAAAGCCCGGACGATCGAACTCGACATTACCTCTAATAATTTCGATCCATCCCTCACCAAATACAAACCCCAGAAAAAAGAATCAATCTCTGTTACTGAATTGTTCAATCGATTCACCGAACACAAAAAACGCACAATCTCGATCGGCACTCTTGCTAAGTACGTTGGATTACAGAAACACATAGAAACGTTTTTCAGAAACAAAAACGCCATTGCTGTTTCTGAAACTGTTGCTGAGAATTTTCGAGATTATTTGACGCAGAAACTTGAACCCGTCACTGTGCGCGAACGGATTATCATGATGAACGCTTGCTGGGAATGGGGTCAGAAAAAAAAGTTAGTCACTGAAAATCCTTGGACGGACATCAAAACATCAGTTCCGCCCAAACAGCGCCCGCAACCTTTCACTCGAGCAGAAATCACTGCCATCGTCCATAAATTTCGCTCCGACCAAAACCTCAGTAACTACGCGGACTATGTGGAGTTTAAATTTGGTGTTGGCTTGAGAACAGGTGAAGCAGCAGCTTTGTTATGGCGGCATTGTTCCAGTGAGTGCGATCGCATCTGGATCGGGGAAAGTTTGGGCAATGGTCAGCGCAAATCCACCAAAACTAACAAAGCCCGCACGGTGCCGCTAACTCCGCGACTGCAACAGCTTTTGTTGAACAGACGGGCAAGCGACTTCTCGCCGGATGATTTGATTTTCACCAGCACAAGTGGATTCGCGATCGACTCCAAAAATTTTTGCAACCGCTACTGGAAACCAGCTTTAGCAGAATTAGGGATAGATTATCGGCGACCGTACACGACGCGACACACGTTGATTTCGCACGGGCTGGAAGCTGGGATGAATCCAGTGGCGATCGCCAGTTTGACAGGTCACGATGTCCGCACTTTGTACGAAAACTATGCCGGACTTGTCAACCCGCCACAACTGCCAGACTTGTTGCCCGTTTTCGCCCCGGTATAGTACGGCTGATTCTCTGGCCGATCGCTCAAATATCTCTGAATAAATTTCTGGTGGTCGGGGTGACTGATACTTCCGCCACAAACGATGAGATGGTTGAGCAATGCTTCATTGTAGAGGACTTTTCCGCTGGGATTGCGTCCCCAGTGAATGCCTTCTAAAAGTTTGTTTTGTTGCCTGTACCGAAGCAGAGTTCGATCGCTACAATTAAGGATTTTTCCAGCAGCAGTTGCATCGCAAAAGTTACTCATTCGGGTTCCTCAGCAAATCCTTAATTACATTGTCTTTGACCATGTTTTGACGCATCATTTCTACGAGTAAGATGCGTGACTCTTCAAGTGTCAGCGATTGAGCTTGATTGGCGTAAATTTTGAGCTTAAATTGTTGCTCGATCGTCAGTTCTAATTCGATTTTCATGGCGTTTCCTCAGTTGAATTGTTCTTCAAATTGAACAATTGACGGATTCGATCGCGCACTAACTCATCTTCTGTTTCCAGCCACTGATTGATAGTTGCGACATCGTATTTAGTCCCCGGAGACTGCCAGCCAAACATCTGAATAATCAGAGTTTGAGTTTGTTCTGAGTAAAATTCATCCCACCAGATTAAGGCGATGTCTCGAATTTTTTGAGCGTCTATCGGGGCAATTAGTGCTGGTTCGACTGCGGTTTCGGGAGTGGTTTCGGATGTGGTTTTAACTGCGGTTTCAGGTGTGGTTTCGGTTGGGGCTTCGGGGATAGGTTTGAGCAAGGCTGTTAATGCAGCTTGCTCATCAAGCGTCAGAGCAAGCCAAACTTGTTTGCGATCGACAGTGCCAGATTTGCAAACCTCGGTGATGATGGCCTGAATATCTTTGGCGAATTGGCGATCGCTCTCGGCTATGGCTGCACGAATAAACCCAACAAGCTCTGCAATTTCATCGTCAGATTGTTTTTCAGTCGGATCTACCTCGCAATTATCAGGTAGTGCGGGCTGGAGACCTTGCTGTGGCGCGGTTACATCGGTGCGATCGACCTGCACTTTTAAATCACCAAAACTTTCGGATTTGTCAGTGCCTGCTGTGTGTATTTCTGTTACACCATTGTCTGTTTTAGAAAAAATAACTTTTTTTGGTGTTAATGGTTGTTCAAGTTGTTTTACCTGCTGAGCTTGATTCTCAAAACCTGACGGTGTGGGCGTTTCAGCTTGCACAACTTCGCTGTACACCTCGGAATTTGGGGTTGTTTTTTCAGTTTCAGATGGTTGTTCTGGGTTTTGTTTTTCCCAAATTCTGCACCTTTTACCGTTGATCGTGCGGTAATTTTTTGACCAGCCGAGAACTTTCAAAATGCCGGTGACTCTCATTTGGTGCGCCCGCTCTTGCCGACTCAAGTCCACCTGAAGATGGTTCAGCAAATCACCGAGAAGAATGCAATCCCGGTGCTGGATGTAGCTGACGATCGGCTCTAACCAAGGGTCTGTGGTTTGAAATTCCTGGGCTATGGTCTCGGCTGTTAGTTCTTCGTCATAATCCAGCCACCAACTCTCCCCAGACTTATAAGCAGCAACAGCAGCAGCCCAGATTGCGTCTCGTTCTTTGGCTAGAAGTTTGATATCGATTCGCTTTTGAACTGGGATAATCCAAAAGCGACGGTTCCCAGTTTCGTCTGAAAGAAACTCATCTTTATTGGTTGTGGCAACGATGATGCTGGCGCGGGGGAAGTCTTGAGTGTCACGGCAATAGGGCGGTCGAACGGCATCGATCGAACTCGATAGAAAAGCTTTGGTATTGCTGACATCCCGCCGCTTGAAAATGCTCTCTAGTTCGCTCCATTCGACAAACCAGGCGCGGTGAAGTTTAAGTCGTTCATCTTTATCGGAAACTGCACCGAGCGAATCATCAAAGTAATCGCCGGCGAGGATTTTGAAGAAAGTAGATTTTTTGAAACCTTGCTTGCCTTGAAGTATCAAAGCTGTGTCAAGTTTGCATCCCGGTGACAGCGCCCGCGCCACTGCGCCGATGAGAGTTTTTCTTACGAAAGTCTGGTAAATTGCCGAACCAACGCCGAAGTATCTCTCGGCAAGGTTGTCAAGAATTGATGTGTCAACAGAAGCTGGCAGAGATGATAGATAGTTTTCGATCGGCGAGTATTGATTCTGTTCTGCTAATTCCGTGATGATGTCGAGCACGTCCTCTTTGCAGGATTTAACCAAGATTCCGTGACGGACAGCTAGCTGAATTTTGGCTCGATCGATCGATACTGGTTTCTCATCAATTTCAATCCGCTTGGTTAATTTATTAAGACGGATGCGATTGCGGAAAAAAGATGCTATTTTGTTGTAATCTTGAATCAGTTTATCGTCAGATTCAAGAGCTTTGTTTACAGTTGAGTTAGCCGAGGTTTTTTCAGGCAAAATCTCGGCTTGACTTTGAGATTTGAGAAAGCGCCAGTAATAGCCTCTGATGCAATTCTCCACGCCCTGGGTGATGTGGTGGGTGATGCTGGCGATCGGACTGGATTTCATAGCAGATGCCCAAATTTGCTCCCACTCGTGTTCGTCCCAGCCACCGCCGGGCGAACAGGAACGGCAAGCATCTATAAATAACGTGTAGGCATCATCATCGGTAGTTTGCTCCAACTGAGCGAATTCTGACTGCACTCCGATCAAGTCTCTGGCTAGCGCTGCCATTGTGGTATTTCGCTCGATCGATACTCCAGCCAAATAATCTTCAGATTTGCCCAAAGCGCAAGTTAGCGGCACTGGTATCGGCACTGGGACGGTGACATCTTTGTAGCGTTCGGGAACGCCTGCTTTGTAGTCGAACGGTGAGGGGCGCTTATCACTCGTTAGCGTCGGTGGTGTTTGCGTAGGATTTGAAGGTGAGTAAGATGCTGATGTGGCAAGGAGTGCAGGCTCTTCATGAGTTGAGAGGTAATTCGTCACAGGAGTTGATTTATGAGCTACCAGCAAATTAACCAACCGCAATTGCAAGTCTTTGTAATTGTATCGAATCCCTGAATCGCCGATAACTTCAGTTTTGGCGGGTTTTCGATCGGGTTGGACGTGCCATCCGCCAGCAAGGCGAAAAACTCGGCTGGGATTTTTGTTGCTGCGATCGGTTTTCATCACTTCAATGAGCAAATTTTGCAGTTCCCGCCACTGTTTAACTGCGATCGGCTCGTCAAACACCCAGTAGGGCTGCATGGATTTACCGCCGCTAAATATTGTGAAGGTGGGTTCGACAAACCCTAACTCGCTCCATTTCTCGAACTGTTCGGCGATGGGGATGTCGTCCCATTCGCAGAAGATGGCGCAGCACTGTTTAATGTCTGCGTCGGTGTGTCCGCCGTTGGCACCGTTGACGACGACGTAGACTCCGCGCCCGTCTGATTGATAGCTTTCGATTTGCTCCCAGTTGAGTTTGGAGAGTTTGCGTCCGCTGTCGTCCTTTTTGCGCGGGTCGCTGCTGTGGTAGAAGAATCTGAGGTAAACGCTGTCACCTGGTTTGTAGCCCAGGTAGCTGAGGTGTTGGGTAGCTAATTCGCGATCGATTTTCATGATTTTGCTTTTACTTGAGATTTTTCAATTGATTTGATGAGAGTTTGCAGTTTGAACCGCAGCCGTTTGATTTCTGCGTTGAGCTGCTCGCGCTCTTGTTCCAAGTCATTGATTTTTTCTTGGAGGCGTGTAATTTTGTCGGCTTCTTTCCCGGCGACTGACAAACTGCATTCGCAGCAAAGTCCGTTGGTCAGGTTGCCGTAGCGACGTTTGCCGTCTGAGTGGTAGTTGGTGCGGCACCATCCGTTTTTTGTCATTTTTCAGACTCCGTACTTAACTTTTTTGGGACAGTTTTTCGGGGTTGCAGCTTGTCTTTTCTGAATATCCGCTTGGAATATCAAGCTTTTTATTGAGCAAAGCTGGCTTGAGCAAGGGAAACTTGATGTTTTAGGTGGGGTTTTGCGTTTGGGATTCGCTTGATGGGTGAATTTGCTGAGATGGCTGCGAGAATGGGGATGGCGATCGGACTGGGGCGTAATTCAGTCTGATCGCTGGTTGTTATTGGAGGTTGACGTGTACACAGCGATGTGTCACCATGCTATTATACACATCGCTGTGTACACGTCAATAAGCGACGTGCCAAATCAAAATCAAACTGAAATCAGTTTTATGACCTTACGTTCACGTACAGGATTGACTCAAGAAGACCTGGCCGCGCAATTAAGTAGGGAGTTCAAAGCTTTAGGAAGTTACAGAAAAGTGACGAAAAAAAGTATTTCTGACTGGGAGACTGGGCGCCATAAACCCCGGTTTACTCCTGAAGAGACCCTTGCCGTTTGCACTATATTGCAGTGTTCCTTGAATGAATTGGCTAGAGCTTCTCAATCAGCTATTTCTATAGCTGTAGCGTAATTTAAAGTAGGTTGGGTTTCGCAAAGCCTCAACCCAACCTACAGATTTAAACATTGACGTGTACACATTAATGTTATACAATAGTTTCATAGCCAAGCAAAATAGCCCAAGTCTCTGAGAACCAGCAGCCTCAGTAATCAACGATCTGCTAGGGCTGTTGTGTACGGCTTATTTCAAAGCTCAGGAGACGGCAGTGCCCTGAAAGGTAATCGTTTGTGTTTCACAAACGATTACGAGTGAACTTTTAGTACGCACTGCCTGACTTTGGGTAAAAGTTTCTAGACCTTAAAAAAATGACCAAACACAACATTGCTTCATCAGGAAGTGCGGAGACTTTTTGTCAAAAATTTGCTGCAAGTGCAGAGAAATTGAAACACAGAAAGGTTACGCAATCGATAACCTTAGATGCGGTTCTGTGGAGGGAGATAGACTACGTGGCGATCGACAGCGGTTACGGAACTGTTGAGAATTTTCTCAAGCAATATGCTTTGGAATCGCTGGAGATGGTTGCTGAATTAAAACGAGAACGTGCCTCAAAAACGGAGTTGAACAATGGCTAAGTTACCGACAACGTTTCAGACTTTGGATTTACAGGGATTTGAGTTCGATCGCACTCAGCAATACTCAGGCATCAGCCGAGAGATGGTTGATGTGGCGTGTGCGGTGCTTCAGAAGAATCGGATTGGGATTGCAGTCCGCAGTGTCAATGCAGCTTTAAAGGAAATCTACGGCATCGGAGGCGGTACCGATATTATCTGCAAGCTGCTCAAAGAGTGGCGGGCAGATAATCTGTTGCTGATTAAAGGCAAATCAGAAAAAGATTTGGCATCAGTGATTTTAGAGGCTGCGGATGATGGATTGTTGGACGAGTCTGAGATTCCTGAAGAAATCCTTAAGGTTTCTCATCAAATGGCGATCGCCTTTTACAGGTTGGCTTATCAAAAAGCTGATACGAGTGTTTCAGGCGATCGAATGAAATCGTTGGCTGCTGAGAACGAAATCATGCGCCAGCAGCTCAAAGATTTTCCGCAGTTGAAGATGGAGATTGGGTTCTACAAGTCGGAGTACGATCGCCAACGATCGGAACTTAAGGAAGCTTACATGAATCTGAACAAACAGCAGTTAGCGGATTCCGAACAGTCTCGCCAGCAGTTGGATTTGTTGCAAGCCGAACGTAACGAATTAGAAGCAAAATTAGCAATTGCTGAGAAACGGTTGTCAGAAGTTGCTGCTAATGAAGCTGCGTCGCGCGATCGAGTCAACGAAATTTCTCGACTCAACGGACAGTTGGAGGCGCGGGAGCGCGAGATTTCATCGCTGCATTCTCAGACTCAAGTCTTGCAAGCTGCTGTGGGTGAGAAACAAGTGCTTGAGGCTCAGTTAGAACAGGTTCGATCGCAATTGAAAGAAGCTTCAGCCACTATCACAAATTTACAAACAAAGCATTTATCCAGCTCTGCTTTACAAGTCGATTTTGATAACGAAACACTTCATGCAGACATCCAGGAGTATCAAATAGAAGTTGAAACTCTCAAAGCTCAACTTGCTGAAACTAAAGCTCAACTTGCTGGGGCATTTTTTGTGGAGAAGGAAGTATTGACAGCAGATTTAGACAATGCTTTGCATGAAATCAATTTGCTAAAAACAGATAAAAATGAAGCTCTGACAGAAATTGAGCAGCTCAAAGCTAAACTTGCTGGGGCAATTCATGAATTGCCCGTACAGGTAGCTTTACCAGTTACGGAACCAGTAGCTGAAAAAGCTAAAAAACAAAAAGCAGTAACGAGTAACAAATAACGTTTTCGTTTCTAGTAACAAGAAACATAATTTGTTTTTTGTTACTAGAAACTGACAAATAAGTTAGGAGCAATCATGGAAGAAGAAATCAAGTTGATGTTGTCGGCGAGATTCCCGCTGCTGTGGGTAGTGTCGCCAGAGGAAGAAACGGCGGAAGAGCTGCTATGTGCAGCAGCTTCTGCTAAGAAAGCTCAAATCTATTTCTGGGATTTTGCCAGAGGTTGGTCTGATTCTGGAGGAAGCTCTAATGCCGCCAAAGGTAATCCGATGCAGGGTTTGGAACGAGTTATCAAAGCATCGCCAGAAACAGCAGCAATATTTGTGATGAAGGACTTCGCGACTTTGATAGCGCCAGGAACTAACGGTCAGATAGCGAGCAATCAGTTGCCGATCGTCCGCGAGATTAAGAATCTGGCTCGCGAGATTGCGCGCGATCGGCGGACGTTGGTTATTTTGTCCGATCAATTGAGACTGCCGATCGAACTGCGGGAAGAAACGACGGTTGTGGATTTTTCATTGCCAACCATCGAGGAGATTTCGGAATTGGTCGATCGACTGATTGGAACCAAAATCAAGCTGGGAAAGAGTGAAACACGAGAACAGTTGCTGAAAGCCTGTCAGGGCTTAACTCGGTGTCGTATTGCGCGGGTGTTGGCGAAGTGTTTGGCAAAGTCGGGGAAGGTGGACGAAACGAGCATCGATGCTGTAATTGAGGAGAAAAGGCAGACGATTCGAGAAACTGGGATTCTCGAATTTATTCCGGTTCAAGTCGGTTTAGAGTCTGTCGGCGGGCTGGAGAATTTGAAGGCTTGGGTGAGGGTTCGTGAGCACAGTTTCAGCGACAAAGCCCGCGAGTATGGTTTGCCCAATCCCAAGGGTTTGCTGCTGGCGGGCATTCAAGGCACGGGCAAATCTTTATCTGCGAAAACTATTGCTGCGGAATGGAAATTGCCGTTATTGAGATTGGATGTTGGGCGGTTATTTGGCGGCATTGTTGGCGAGAGTGAGTCGCGGGTTCGGCAAGTGATTAAGTTAGCAGAGGCGATCGCACCAGTAATCCTTTTCATAGATGAAATTGATAAGGCGTTCGCTAACATCACGAGTGGCGGTGACGGCGATTCTGGTACAAGCCAACGGGTATTCGGAACATTGCTCACATGGATGCAAGAAAAGACGGCACCAGTATTCGTTGTGATGACGGCGAACAGACCCGAAGTTTTGCCCGCGGAGCTAATTCGCAAAGGTCGGATTGATGAGATTTTCTGGGTTGACTTACCCAGTCAAACTGAACGTGAACAAATCTTTCAAGTTCACCTCAAACGTGTCCGTTCCGATCGCAAAAACTTTGACTTTAAATTTTTAGCTAGTCGGTCGAAAGATTTCTCTGGGGCAGAGATTGAGCAAGTTATTTACGAAGGAATGCAACAGGGTTTCAGTCGCGGTGAAGAATTCAGTCAAGGTGATTTATTAGACTCGATCGCCGATTGTGTCCCCCTAGCACAGATTGCTCAGCCACAGATTGAGGCGTTGAAAGGTTGGGCAGTGCGATCGGGTGCGAAGTCCGCAAGTTCCCAATACTCAGAAGTTCATCAGCCTGAACTGAGAATGCTAGAAGTTGATATTGAGGATTAACTTATGGAGTCTAAAGAATTCATTCACCCTCTATCGATTCTGGAAACGATCGAGACTGATGAAGGTCAAAAACAAGTAATGAATAGCTGGGCATTTGCTTCAATGGTTTGGACAAGCGCCGTTGCTGGCAATACAAATGCTTTATCAATAGTCAACGAACTATTTACTAACAAAGATGAAATTCCCAGTTTCCTTGAAGCTTCTCAAGCAGGAAATGAAGGAGCTATAGCAGGTGCCATCGCAATTATTGCTTTTGCGATCGATGACAAATTAGCTGAAGCATTTGAAAATAAGGTTTGATATTTGCGATGGCATCACCTCAAAGTCGGAGTGCCATCGTCTGCCGGACAAGATTAATTCCCGGCTTTCAGAATCATGCAGTATTACAAAATCGAATTCACCATCAACTTTGATGGCAGTGTTACTGAGCGCGTCATTGCTTCAGGGTCTAATTGCACTGCTGTTACCCAGGAGTTAGAAAAAGCGATGGGAGAGATTCGATCGCAAGAACTTCTCCCAGAAGCAATGACAGAAACAATAACTGAGGATGAAACTTTGTGGGCAAGTCACTCGTAGATTTTTGCGTTCAATATCCAAACTACTCAATTTAGGAGATGAAGAAAATGTCACATCTCAGCGTAATCAAAACTCAAATCAAGAACCCGATCGTCCTTGAAAAAGTTCTCCAACAGATGATTGAATCTGGTCTTAACGGCATCCTTGCCGGAGCACATCTAGAACGCAATAGTGCTATCCATGACCCGTTTGGTAATAGCAAGATAGCAGATTTCGTTATCCGACGAAAGCAGAATTATCAAGGCGGTTATGACTTCGGTTTCAAGTTAACTGAGACAGGAGAGTTTGAATTTTTAACTCGCGATGGTTCAAAGCGTGATGCACAGAAGTTTATGGAAACACTGATGCCGTGGTATGCGCGAGAAAATACGATCGCAGCTTTAATTGCTCAGGGATTTGAAATCGAATCTCAGATTGAAGAAGATGGTACGGTCAAGATTATTGCTGGTAAATGGGCTTGATACTTGTGCTTTCGCTTTAAGGGTTTGATACTTACCGAAATTTCTCATGAAACTGAATCAAACTAAGCAATGTAAAACTTGCCCGTGGAAAAAGTCAGCCAAAGTTGCTGATATTCCTAATTACAATCGATCGAAACATGAAAGCTTGATTGGTACGATCGCTGATGAAACTGGCAATCTAGCAGGAATCAACAGACCGATTAAAATCATGGCTTGCCATTATTCAGAAGATGGCGCAGAGCGAGAGTGTATTGGCTGGCTTCACAACCAGCTTGGAAGTGGCAATCACCTACCGCTGCGGATGCAAATGATGTTTTGTTCAAATGTTTCTGAAATTGAGATTGATGGTGAACAGAAAGACTCTTTTGGTGAGACTTTTTGCTAGACACTGCTTTTGCTCGATTGCCGTTGATTCTTTCAAATATCAAGCATGAAATATCAAGCAGATGACAAAATTGGACAGTTGAAACTGTCCATCGCCCTCAACCTAATCCCTGGACTGCCACCAATTCAAAATATCGATTATCGGCTCATTGTTTGCGATCCTCCGTGGAATTTCACTCTCCGAGAAACTGATGCGACTCACCGGGGTCGATGTCCTTATCCGGCAATGAGTGACGAGCAGATTCTGAGTTTGCCGATCAGCGCGATCGCACATCAAAACTCATACCTTTTACTCTGGGTAACAAACAACCATTTACCGCTTGGTTTTCGCTGTCTGGAACGTTGGGGATTTACCTACAAATCCATCTTTACGTGGGTGAAAACAACCAAAGCCAGTACCGAACAAGAGCCGAAAGTTAACTTTGGGATTGGGCATTACGGCAGAAACTGCACCGAGCATTTCTTGGTAGCAACAAAGGGAAATCCGGGGAGTTTTACAAGCCACGGGTTGACCAACATCCCTAATACAATATTTGCAAGTCGATCGAAACATTCTGAAAAACCCCAAGAATTCTGGACAGTTGCCGATCGACTTGCCAAGAAATTAGGAGGTTCAAAGATTGAGTTATTTGCTCGATCGAAACGTAATGGTTGGGATAGTTGGGGAGCTGAGGTTAATTAATGCTTTCGCTTTTAGGGATTGATTTTTTTGGGGAGATTATTCTGTATGACATCGAATGAACTGCAAGAAACTGAAAACGGATTAGTAACAGTTTCTGATTTTTATGCACATCAACATGAGTCAATCGAATCTGGAATCAAACAAGCTCAGATTCCGCATCAGATAAAATTTCATCCATTTAATCCTGATAAACTTTGGAAACAAGGCGCTTTCAGAGTTTATGCTGCTCCTGAACATCTCGAAATAGCTAGAGACTTGTGTATGTCGATCGAAATTGCCAGCAAATAGCATAATAACCGGGTCGTTCCCGGTACAAAAATCATGTTCTACGTTTTGATTAATTCCAAGGGCATTCAAGTTAAGGAATCCAAAGAAATGCTGACTTTCAAGGAAATGCAAAATTTGGTAGGAATTGAAGGCGAATCTGCTTACATCGAAGTTGCTTCTTACCGCAGTTTTTCTGATAAGTCGATCGCACTGATTTGTGATGAAGAATTCTTGATAAAGAAGTGCCAGCCTACTTGCATGACAATCGAAGGTCATGTGGTTCACGGTCAAGTTTTGGTTCTGGGAACTAACAAAGCAGAAGATGATTTTGACTTGCTAACTAAAAAGCAAGTTGAAATAGTCAAATCACAGGTACGGTTGCTACGTCGTAAATAGAGCGTTTTGCTGGGTCGCTCCCAGCTTAATTTCATGGAAATTCAAATCAATTCTTTAGGTGAAGCAATTAGGCATAAAAGATGCTTGCTAAATCTTACTCAAGCGAAATTAGCTAAAGCTGTGAAGGTAGATAATACTTACATTTCCAAGCTAGAAAACAACCACACACTGCCTAGTTGGGATTTACTAGACCGCCTTGAGGTTGTGCTTCACTTTCAAAAAGGCGACTTAGCGGAACTTTGTGGTTTTCCTTCTCAGGAACTGATAGATATTTTAGGAGAAGCTATCAAACTGAAAGGAGAATTGGCAGTTAAAGAAAAGATTCGGAAATTTTTAAACGATTGACTTATGAACTACAAAGTAGTTTACTTACACCGAATAATTGCCGAACAATCGATCAGTCGATCGCTCAGAACAGGTGAAATAGTTCATCATCTTGATGAAGACAAAACCAATAACTTACCAGAAAACCTGATTGTTTGTTCATCTTTCGTCCATCGACAATATCATCGTAAATCTCTACGTCAGAAACTTGAAGCCGATCGACCTCTGATTCAAGTCGGCGATTTGTGGCTCTGATTCATCTAAATACTCACGCTTACGCCGAAGAGACGGAATGCGTGAGTCTGCCAGATTCCGCGTCATTTAAGTAATTTTCAGGAGATATTGTGGCTAAACAATTGAGCAAAAAGTCTGTGATTTTAGGTTTGGCAGGTTTGACAGTTGCAGGTTTGACAGACTTTGCTGCTGTGACTATTATCAAAAAAAACGAACAAGCAGAAGTTGATAAATACTTGGGCGAGTATCAGGAGGAAGCTTATTCGATCGGGCAGCAGGAAGAGGACTATCAAAAATCAAAATAACTAATGCTTTCGCTCTGGGGGTTTGATTCAATAAGGAGAGTTTATGACTGTTGAAGAAATCAAAATAATCCTAGCTGGAACTGAGCAAATTCTCAGACTACTCACCCAGCAACCAATGTTTCGATTAGCTGAAAAACAGTTAAGAACCGAGATTTCAATTGAAGATGCGATCCAATTACTCCACGATTTGTACGAAGAAATTGAGGAAAGTCCCATCGCGACTCAGCCAGCAAATCTTTTTGATTTGCTAGGAACAAAACCAGAAATTTAGCGCGATTACCGGGTCGCTCCCGGTTTTAAATCATGTTCCAAGTCAAGTTTGTAGTCTGTATGGCGAGTTATTCGATCGGAAGTGCAACTGAAAGTTCTGATTTGTGGTGGTTGGGGAAATTTGATTGGACTGATGAATTTGATGAAGCAGAATTCTTTGACGATAAGGTAGCTGCTGAAAAGTGCACGGCGTTGCATGAGCAAGTTCACGGTGTTGATACTCGTTCACTTTCGATCGTTCAAGTTTTGTGGAGTGATTGCAGCGATGAAACGAATATTGGTTGATGTTAAATTTGTCATTGAAGGTGTTACTTACACTGCCACGCTTTATATGTACAGGAAAAGTAAGAGTGATGCCAGAAAGAGACTTACCGAGCTAGGAATTAAACCAGATTTTATCACTTTGGTTTAATTGATGCTTCGCTCTCAGATTTTGATGTACTTTCACGAAGGGCGACGAACATGACCATCGAACAAATCAAATCAATCATTGCGGGTGCTGAAGAATCCTTGAGACTGTTGCAAAGTCAGCCAGAATATCAAGCGATGCGCTACGCGCCCGCAAGCTACGAAAATAGTGAGGATTTTACGACAGAAAATGACTTAGTTTTGGGAGACGCGATTCAAAGTTTGTCTGAGATTTATCAGGCGATCGTTGAGTCGGAGTACACATTTTAATTAGTGTTTTGCCGGGTCACTAGACGATAAATCAAAAAAGATTCTGACCTTCAAAAGAGGTTAGAATCTTTTTTTTATGATAAAATAGTTAAAACTATTAAATTACCCATGCTAACCGCAGCTTTGGCATCAAAATTGCTCCGCCAAATTTTAGTCGATTACAATTTCTGGCCGGAATCTGAATCCGATTCGCCTTTGTCTGTAAGACGATCGAAAACCGCCTTAGATAACAAAGCCCTTCTCGCCCGTGATGCTTCAATGCGACGAGCTGCGGTAAGGGAAGCAGACCCAGATGCGTCTTACAAAGCCCCAGAACGGCGGCGGATTGAGTGCAAGACGCTCGATCAAACATTCAAACCCTTAGTCGCCAGTGCGCTGCTTGAAGTGCAGACAGCAGCGACTAAGGTACAAAGCGGGATAGCTGAATTAGAGACGCTGGAAAGGCCGATCGAACAATCCGAGTTTTTGGTACAGCTTTACAGCGCTTTCAAACAACTGGCAAACCCCCAAGTGTGTTATGTCTTTGACGGCGATAACATCAGCTCTGACCCATACACAGGGGTTTTTATCACCGGAGAAGCCAGTGACGGCGAAGTAATTATCGCTCAAAGTTTGCTCGTACAAACCTGATAGTTAACCCGCTCAGTTTCGCGTTAACTGAGCGGGGTTAACTTTAATAAATAAGGACAGTAATCGCGCAAATCCCGCCATAGCGAACTGAACTTGTGGATGTTTGGCTACGGATGGATGCACCCGGCTTGTTTCTGCTATGGCAACTCTCTGATTACAAATAGTCAAAATCGATCGAGCTGGAACCGTCAATTTCCAAGCACCAGTTACTGACGATTTGTTAAGCGGCTTCCTAACCCTTAGCTGCATTCTTGCTGAAACACCCGCTCAATAATTTTCAGTTCAACTTGAGAGCAAGGGATTTAAAGTATGCTTCCAGAATTAGCAAATAGCTACAGTCCCACCAAAAACTATGACCTCGGTTTTTGGTTAAGTAGTCCAAAACTTGATGGACTTCGCTGTATTTATACACGTGATGGTAAAGATCGGGGATTGAGAAGCCGAAGCGGAACAACTCGGTATGTTGGTGGGTTCGATCGACTTGAACTCGAATGTAGAGCCATCTGCGACGCCAACAATCTATCATTTTTAGATGGTGAGTTGTACATACCAACAACACCATTTGATATAATTTCGGGATTGGTACGCGATCGCACTAACTACGAAATCACTGAAAAATATCGAGTTGAGTTCAGAATATTTGCGATCGGTTCTGCTACTAATCCGAATATGAAAGCACAGGAGATGGTTGCTCTGATTGAGCAAATTATCCCAGTACGAGGAATGATTAGCTACATTCCTCAGAAACTTATCCGTAATACACCGAGTGATATTCAAGCTGAAGCAGAATTAGTCAGAGCTTTTGGACTCTCAGATGAAGGGATTATGTTGCGAAATCCGAGTTCTGTTTATGCAGGGGTTCGATCGAACAATCTTCTGAAAGTGAAAAACTTTGTTAAAAACAGCTTTACAGTTGTTGGATTTACCAAAGGTACTGGCAAATTTACCAATTCTCTAGGCAGTTTGCTGGTACGAGGAATGGTTGATGAGACTATTGTTAATGCAAAAGTGGGAACTGGATTTAATGATAGCGAGCGATCGGATATGTGGACAAACCAATCGAATTATTTAGGTAAGGACGTGGAAGTAATTTATTTGGGAGTTACAGCAGCCGGGAGTCTGAGACATCCGATATTTTCCCGTTTTGTTTAAAGGACAGAAAAAACCCCGACTGAAAATCAATCGGGGTTTCTTTGTAATGGTATCAATTAAAGCTTAACTTTACTTGACAATTCCTGCAAGTTCGGGAATTTTGCCAGCTAATTTCCAGCCAGTAGATGATGAGTAAACTGGCGTGCTGGCGGTAACACCCCAGCCGGATAATTCACTGGTTGCAGCTTCAATGAACGAACCATCGGGAGCTTTGATTTGCCAAACTTGCTCGTTCGCGGTAGATGCAGTTGTTTGAGTCATCAAATCTACTGGAATCGGAGGAGGTTGAATTGCTCTTGCTTCCTGTTGGGCTACAGCGTGAGCCACAGATGCTACAGGTAAAGCATTAGGATCGGGCTGAATAGAAGTCAGGAAACCTTTGCTGAAAGTCAGCTTTGGCTTGCGAGATGCTTTGAAAGTCATCGCTTCACCGGTGCGCGGGTTTCGCCCCTGGCGTTCGGGTTTGTCCGTGACTTTGAAAGTTCCCAATCCTTCAAGTTTGACTTCTTCTCCGTTGCGGAGCGAAGTGGAAAGAAAGGTTGTGATGGAATTTACCACCGCTGCGATCGTACTTTCAGCAAATCCGGTGGAAGCTTTTACGTGGTCGGTTAAAGTTGCCGTCATTTGATTGATGAGAGACTAATGAATATTCTTATTATGTACTTCAGAAGCTAAAATAGTCAATCAGGTAATCGAGGAACACTAGCTATGGAAACTTTTGGCGAAAAAACACTCAAAACCCACGAAATCTACGAAATCACTGAGAAAAGGAAAGGGTGGGAAATTGAAGAAGGCGGAAAATGGTACGAAATACGGGATGAATGGGGATGCACCCTCGCCTATGATGAACACTACGCCGAACACGGTACAGTCACGGTGATTAGCGGAGATCCCAAACGTAACTTTAATTATGCCTTCGACACTTACGAAGCAGCTTTTGAGTTTGCTTACAATTACGAACAAAGCAGCGAGTATTTAGAACTTCAGGAATTGAATAAAAATATGCAAATACACCAACCACAAGAACCTTACTAGAGAAAACTGGGTCTTGTGGTTTCAAAAAGGCGAGAATAGAATCTCTCTAAAGTCGCTAGGGTTGTACTTGAGTCTAGCTCTTACCGAAATACCAAGGGTAAGAGCTACGCACCGATTAGCCAAGATTCCTAAATTAATCAAGGAATCAGAGCCGGGCAACGTACAAGAAACCAAGAGTCGATCGACCATAGCTCCATCTTTGTCCTGCATTTGAATGACACTAACAGACAAACGAGCTTCATATTCACCTGGAGGAATAGAAGCAGGGTAAGTTTTTGTGGGACTAATTATGTACCACTTCCTCGTAGCGCCTATTACGGTGACATCAACTGTGTTCAAACTCCAGGTATTCTTGGTCTGCACAAAAGTAGAAATTATTTCAGCATTAATAACTTGACCGTATTCGATCGAAGTGCTATTTCTCACCGCAATACCAGCATTAATCCAGCTTAATCCATTCTTCAGTTTGACACTCACAGTGTCCTCTTTTTGCACTACCCTTTTCACTCTTTGGTGAGGACGTTCGTAGGAGGTTCTGAGAGAGCCATCTTTTCTGAGATAAACGTACTGGTTAGATTCCAGCAGACGATCGAGTAAAAGAACGCCTTTTATGGTAAAAATTTGACCGTCACGAATGAAGGCGTAAACAGTTCCATCGTTATCAACAAAGTCTATATCTTTCAACCTTAAAGCTATCCATCCAGCACCGTTGACCATGACAACCCTACCTTTAGAGTCTAGGTCTGGCACGGCGCTTCGCCTTTCTATAAAATTGTAAGTACCTAAAAGTACAGCATTTGTTTTTTGAGTGATTGGTAGCCGTTCCCGTATGCTGGGTAACGAATCGTGCTGGAATCCATAAATAGAAAAGTCGTACCTTTCTCTCAGTAACTGTTCGGCGATGAGGTCAGGGAATAAAAGGAATGGAAAACTAGCTTTGCCTAGCGCATGGTCGATCGCAATCCTCTCATTATGGGCAACCCACCAATACGCAGTCGCCCAACTTAAAAGTTTCTTTTGAGCTTCTTCCTCAGAAAGTTGACTTTTTTTCAAACGGTCTTCTAGGTCTTTGCGAACTTCTTTGACGTGCTTCATCAGCCTGCTAATTGCGCTGTTTTCATCCTTGTTTGACACCGCAATCGCCTCCAGCAACCGCTGATAGTATTGAGCCTGTTGCCGTCGAGCGAAATCAATTTGTTCCTGAGTTACCAGATTATTGGCGATCGGGTTCTTTCCAAACAGATTACGAAATTTCTCAGAGTTCAAAGGCAAAGGTTTCGGCAGTCTTTCTGCTACATCTTTCCAGTGAAAATTAACTTCTCGAATCATGTGAGAAATTGGGTCAGGGTCGATCGTTTCATCACCTACGTTCATCGTTCGGCTGAGGTAAGCTTCTCTATTTTTGTAGTCGGTTTGCCATACAGGTTTCTTCGCTCCTTCGTTCAAGATTTCACCGACTAATGCCAGCGCTTTTGTATCTCTGGCTAGGTCATTTTTGAATCGATCGACTTCATCTTGCAACGCTTGAGAAAGAACTTCGAGAACAGTGCGACCGCTGCCATCGGGAATTACAACGTTAGTTAAACCTTTGGCTTGAGCGTGCATGATTTGGCTAGCGACTAATCCAGTTAGGTTGTCCATCGATCGCAAAGCAACTTGTTTTAAAGTGTCTTGAATCGGCGATTTAGGCGCTTTGATAACTTTCGGACGTGCGTAGCTGTCGGGGTCATCCTGCCATTTTTGAACTTCTGCTGCAACTAAAGGCAATTTGCTAGCAGCAATCGCATCTCCGTAGTCTCCATCAAAATCACCCCCCTGTCCATAAGGTGCTTCGTTCAGTTCACCGGTGCCGCCAAAGGTGACGTGAGAAACGAAGAAAACGCCTTGATAACTATCATTTCCGCCTTTCTTCACGCAGTCCCAGATTTGGATATCGCCCCAGTGTCGGACTGGGTAACGAAATGTTATGTGCTTTCCAGCTTTCAAATGCTTGCAGGAAAAGGTCATATCTGGCAGAGCATCGTCCGGCATTGCCATATAGGAATTAAAGTGAGTTGCGCCGTTTATTGCCAGTCGAGTCCACTTTTTCTTGAGGCTTCTTTGGATAGAACCGAGAACGTAGGGATGTCTTTCTAGAATTTTTGCCTTATCGTTTTCTAGAATTAGGTTCAGTACGGGGGCATAAGGCTCGGCGTGGTCGTCCGTTTCATCTTCTGGGCTACCGCTAGCCCAGACTTCCCTCAATTCGTTGAACCATTTATCAACCAAATTCACGTCTACAAGTTCGGCTAAGTCTCTCTCAGGTTTGAAAAGTTTAATCAATCCGTAAATGTTACCGACATTGATTGCCTCAACAATTTTCAAGCATTCCGATCGCACTGGTGGAATTACTTCTGTTTCGATAATGTCGATCGGAAACCACGACCAAATTTGCGTTCCCCCGCTAGCTTTGCGCTCCTGGGCTTCTCCCAATACAGCCAAGTTCACTCTAGTAAAACTATTAGCTCCCATTGCAGGTTTAAAAGTTTTGAAACACGACTCAGGCAGAATCAAATCGTATCCCTGCATTTTGTTTGCTGGTAAAGGAGCCACTGTGCCTTTGCCCCATATCCCCCTAGTATTTTCGTTACCGGGAATACTCAGGCGAAACTGTACCGGGACTCGATCGTCGGCTCCAGCTATCCCGTCCAGCAGTTCTACCAATAATGAGGAGTCAATTTTTCCGTGAGCGTCACCAGTCCCAAACTCATTTTCATAGTCATCATCGGGACGGTTGTTGGTTAATTTTAAATCAGGGACAACTAGAATCTTTGCGTTGTCCAAACAAAACAAAGCTTTCGATTCGCTCAAACTGATTGAGCCGTAGTTAATCCGACCCATTGCACTTTTTTCAGGAGGAAAATAGAATTGTCCTACAGTTCCTTTTTCTTCTTTTTTTCTGGTAAACAGAAAGTGCCCGTGTTTGCGTGCGCCGCCAGCTAAGTCAAGAGAAAAATTCTCATAGTCGTCTAAAAGTTTAGTTTCGTCCACAGTTGAATCGATAGGAATTGCACAAATAGAAAATTCCATATCGGGATGTAACTGGGAGAGCATAATATTTTTGTAAACAACCTCACTCAGCCTAGCTGTTGAGGTTCCGTCAGGTTGGGTTTTGTGCATCCACTGTTTCTGCTTCCCATTCCACACACCAAACTTGCTGGTAGATTTGATGCGGATTAGCCGATCGCCATAAGCAGCCGAACCTAAAGCTATTAGGTTGTAGGTAAAAGTAAATCGCTCTTTGGGGTTTTCAGGAGTTGGGGGCATTTGTTATTCCCTTTTTATTCAAAATCGTAGTAGAAAATGTCAAGGCTTCCGTAATCGTCACTTATAGGGGAAGGCTTTTTAGGTTCTTTCTCAAAAACCTGGGCAAGCTTGTCTTTAAGACTGGAATAAGAGATTGCATCTTGCGTTCCTGGAGAATCCTCACCGTTGCTAAAAGCATAAACTGAATGAGATTCATCAATAAGAACTTTGTTGCGTTCGGGTCCAGCGTTGGCGCGTTCGTTGGAGAATTCTACAGTTCGATCGGGCGGAAAATATCTAGGTTTGAAACCGGGGGCGATCGTACCATCGGGCAAGCGAGTTTTTTTCTGAACCCATCGGGCATTGTGAATTAGAGTTTTCAGTCCTCTAGCGTTGGCGGCTCTCTCGGCAAAAGTGTCTGCACCCTTCGCGCCACCGCTGACGAGGGTACAAGATGCGGGAAGGGCGTTGACGAATTGTTCGATCGCGCTTCTAGCCCAATTACCTTTGAATTCTCGACTGCCCACAACAGCAACATGAGTACCAGCGGGGACAGCAGCACCGTACTTAGCATAGCGCTGAGGGTCATCAAACTTTGGAATGGGGTTGGGTAGTCCAACGTTGGGCAAGCGGTAATAAGCAACCAGCGCTTTAGTGCCTGCTGCTGCAATCAGTGCTCCTATTTCTGGATCTACTTCATCCCACTGGGCAAATAGATAGTTAAACTTGGTCGGATCGAAAGGCAAATCGGTTTCTACCCAGCCATCAGGAGCCTCGTCGGGAAGTTTGCCGTGAACGATAACGTCGCAGTATTTTTCGCGGTACAAGTAGCGCTGGATTTGTCCATCAAAACCAACTTGAGGGCCGGCGATAACTCCCCCTACCCCGCGGACGTGAATGACGGGATTTTTGGCTGGTTTACCTTTAAGTTTCAGGTACCACTCTCGGTGCTTGTTATCTATCAAACTTTCGATCTCCAACTCGCTTCTAGGCGCTAAGCCTTCAATCCAATTGAGTCCAATCATGCCCAAATGAAGGCGGTTATCCGAGTTTGTGGGTTCGTCAGGTGTCGATGGCACTTTTCCCTCCTTAATCATCCATAGAGCTGCATTTTTGACAACCTCTCCGTGGCAGGCAAGTGGTTTGCAGTGGCAGATCAATTCTACACTTTTGCCACTAGCCAATTTTGTGGCTATTTTCTCGATCGCATTGTAGAATTCGCCACTACCTATCTGAAGTTTTCGCCAGCTTTCTCGACGAAAACTGTCGATAACTTTCTCTCTGCTATTTTCCTCGTTGATGACGTAGGGATTGTGAAGGGGCGATCGCATAATTCCTTGTCTTCCACCGCGTCCGATGTAGACTCTTGTCAAATCAGGGGTGTGCCAAGCAGTTGACGATAGCCCGTGAGTCCCGGAATCAGAGATGTTCGTGATGACGCAAAGCCCTACTGATTTAGCTGGTCTTTCAGGTTCTGGGGGCACTTGAGTTGGTGGTTCTGGTAATCCATCAGATTCACCCGTATCGTTATCAACGTCAGGGATTGTAACAATCCACGGTTCTTTACCTGTGGATCGAAAGTATTCGATCGCACGCTGGATAAATTTGTCTGAGCCATTCGTTGATGCTAAAAAATAGTCAGATTCTTCAAGCATTTCGTTGACCGTGTTTTCCTCGTTCCCTACGTGGCGTGTTGGGTAAAGCTTCTTTGTATTTTCTAAAATTTCGTAGAGGAAAACTGAGGGATATTTTCGAGACTTTAAATAAGTTGCTGCTAATGTATCGAATCCCGGTCGATCGGTCAACAGAATTTCGCTAACTTCTTTTCTGTCGGTAGTTTGCCGAAAAGCCATCACCTTTTCTATTTCAGCTTGTTCAACAGGTAACAGACTTTGATTTTGTTCCATGCCAATCATGGAAAATATCAGCGGTTTATCGGCGGCTGAGATTGGATCTACCATTCTGCCTGTGAGGTTAATTCGTCGATCGCCTATTACTTCCCCGGCTGCGTGAAAGCACAATCTTTCGTCACCGTGCATCACTAACAAGTCGCCGTCACCGAGTACGATATTTGTGGTTAGAGTCCGATCGAGCTTCTTGAGTTCTGCTGCGGTAAGTTTCCCCGCTGCGTCAACTTTTCCACCTACCAAAAAAGTTCCCTGCCCGAAAGTAAGGCTGATTATTGGAGCTTTCTTGTTCCTTTCTGAAGTGTCCTGATGAAAACCAAGTATGGGTTTTTCAGGGTTGTTCATGCTGTTTTCGTAAAAGTTAATCAGCACAGTTTCCAGCCGAAATCCTGGATAAAATTGCTGACCGACTTTTAGCATAAGTTGAGCGATCGTAGGTGGAATTGGTGGCCACCGCCTACCAGTTGCGGGATTGATTTTGGTATATCCTTCTGTGGATAGCCACCCATACTTACCGCAGTTCGTCATTTTGCACTTAATGCGTCCGAATTTGCCAGCACGTGCGTTGTATGGTGGAGCTTTTTGGGCGATCGATTCTATTTCTGCCATCACTGCGTCTTTTTGAGACTCAGCATATCCTCTGACTATTTGAATGGGCATTTTAAACTGGTCTCCAAGCTCCTAATGGAATACTGACAGAGTGCTTGTCGGCGAAGTCTTCCAAGGCTTTTTTAGCATCAGCAGAACTCATTCTTGCTGGGGTATCTGTCGCCAAATTGAATCCTCCTTTAACCTCCGGCTTGCCGTTTTCTACCTCAATTCCCACCCCATATATGCCGGAATAGTCAACGTTTGCTAAATCCAGTAAATCTTTTTTCATTTTAGCAAATTCAATTCTAGCATCATCGGCATTTTGGATGCTCGCATAGGCAAATCCCGGATATTTTTCATTTTCAGCCAATAAATAAAAGTGCGAAAATGTCACTTTATTTTTGGTTCTCATTGCCAGAATAATGACGATCGATACGAGTAATATCGGAGCAGCCATTGCTATCAAAAACATCCAGGCAGTGACATTCATATTACTTGTCCCAAACACGGTCATCAGCAAAGCTTCATTAGTTTTCAAAGCAGAAGCAGCAAAGAATCTTAGTGCTTGTGCTCCAGCGCTACCGGAAACTTTGAGGACGATCGAAGTAACACAATGTGCAAGAGCTGGGATTAATGTTGCCGGCATTCCTACCAAATTCATGCAACTTCCTAGAAACCAGTTCGCTATGGTGGAGATTATTCCGGCTGTAATGCCTACAGTTGCTAGTGCACCGCCCACAGCTACGATCGGGGTTACTATTGGCACAATTACCAAAGCACTTGCATCCACTTTGATACTTCTGATTGACAAGATTCGATCGTTGTAAATTGAATTTATATCATACATATTATGACCTATCACTGTTCTACTTCCTGTCCCCGATTTACGTTGACGTTGTACTTTAGGGGAAGGGATGGGTTTATCACCCATAGCAACCAAGCTTCTAGCAACGTTGTTATATTTGGCTCGTGTTCGCCTTCGATCGTTGAGTTTCAATCGTTCATCTTGCAATTCTTTGTAATATTTGTCTCTTAATTTTCTCGCCTCTTCCTGCATTTGAAGCTTTTTTTGATTAATTGATGTCCAAGCTGAATCCACAGCATAATTGATTTTAACACCAGTCTTTGACAATTCTGGCAGGTTTAGACTGTCATTGAAAGCATTTACCGCATCGCCGTAGATGCCTTTTTCTGTACTGGTAGAAGTAACAGCCGATAATGCGGCTTCGCCTGCACCAGCCAAATTACTATAGGCTTTGCTATTGTAAGCTCTATTGATGCCGTGGGATGTTTCCAAAAAGGCTGTACCACATTGAGCTATTAGCACAGGAAACATTTTGACGTTTTCTGCTGCTTCAAGCCAATCGAGTATTGGTTTAACATTTGGATGATTTAACAATCCTTGAATTACTGGCTGTTCCATCAACCATTGATGTGGTGCATCCATAAGCTTTTTTATTTCGCTAACCCCGGTTAGAGATTTGAAATTCGCCCATACGTCTGCTAGTTGGTCTGAGATATCTGGTGTTGGTGCTTCTTGTGTTGGCATAGTAATTATGACTGGTGGTTAGTATTTATTTTAGCAAAAGTGATGCCAGAAACTGGAGACGCATTAAGGGAATGGCAGCTTGTGGGATGCAAATCGACTTTCCAACGAGACTTACACTTTCCCGTCTTCCAGGCGTTCTACGCTTTAATCCGGGGGTGACTGGTGGTGGATTGATTCTCCACCAGTTGTCATAATGGACTCCAGCCAAGTAGTTGGGAACCCTAGCATCCAAAGACACAGTTCTGGATTCAGCTTCCTCGCGCGCTCCAATCTCTCTTGCTGTTTCAATATGAGTTCCAATCTGTTTTGACCAGCAGGTCCACCCTTTCCGTGACTTAAGGGTAAGGTCGTCACGGTAGGCAATGACAAATACCCTTTTTCTCTCGTGAGGCGCACCGCACTCCGACGCGCTGATGATTTCAGATTCTGTTTGATATCCAGCCAGATTGAGTCCGGCAATAATTGCTCGAAGTCCTCTGGAGATAATTCCCATAGGGTTCTCGATAACCACAAACGCTGGGCTACCGATGATGATGCAGCGCAAGGCTTCAAACCAGAGATTTGACTCAAAGTGTGCAAGTCCTGTTTTGGTTCCGGCGGAAGATGTGCCCGTGCAAGGAAAGGAACAGAAGAAAACATCAGCTTTGTGTGGGATTGCGTTGTACGATCGAACATCATCATGAATTGGAATTGACGGAAAATGTTCGCGTAAAACCTTTTGGGCGTGTGGATTAATTTCGATAAATTCGATCGTCCGAAACTTAATCTGAGAAATTGGATTAACTAAACTGCTGGCTAATTCCCAGGCTCCGATTCCGGCAAAAAAGTCGATACAATTCAGCATTTGCGATAAAATAAAGTTGCAGTAATTCTATTGTAAATCATGTCAGGCGAAGTTAGATCGATCGGTATTACTCCAGTTTACGGACTAAATTACAGCAAAGGTTATATAGGTTTTGAAGGAAGGGATGACTCTCTGCTGGCAACAGGAATCACCTACGTTACCCGTTGGAAAAAAATGAGTGATATTGCCACGCATCACTGTTTTGTGGTGATTGACGAATACAACTGCATAGAAGCCACCGCAGATGGGAAAGTAAGGGAAACTCCACTTAAAGATTATTTCGATCGAATAGAAGCGTATTTTTAGGAAACCAGTAGGTTTAACGGAGAAACTAGAGCCTTTGCATAAGAAAAGCCCCACATTCAGCAATGAGCGTGGGGCTTTTTTTTTTAAACCAATCAGTAACATCACAAATAAAACCATGAAAACAGTAATGATTTCGGGCAGTCGATCGATTCACAGATTGCCAACAGCAGCAATAGAATCGATCGATCGCATCATCGAGCTAGAACTTCCCGTAATAATTGGCGATGCACCGGGAATTGATAGTTTGGTTCAGCAGTATTTGCGTTCCAAAAACTACAAAAACGTCACAGTTTACTTTGCAGCCTGGCAAGGCAATGGCAAACCCCGGAATACTCATGGGTATCCTACCGCACCAGTTCGGGGGAGTTATGGCGATCGGGATGCTCAAATGTGTTCGGAGTGTACTTACGGTTTAGCAATTTGGGACGGATACAGCAAAGGAACCGCAGCCAATATCAAACGGGTTGCCAAAACTAAAGTGATTCGATGTTAGCAGTTGGCTGCGCGAAAACAATCTCATAAACAATCTCAGAAACACAGAAACACAGAAACAAATTGTGTTTTTTTGCTACCAGAAACACAGGAATAGTTTTGTTACTGTATTTCTGGTAGTCTAACCAAGTACATCCCCTCTGACTAAGTTAAGAGTCAAATTGATAACCCATCGGCAGTTGACGGTCTACGCAGTTAATGACTGTTTGATACACTTCCTGTTCATTTTCAGCAGGCACGTAATCCTGTAGAACACTGCGAGGTGTTTGGGCTATCAAACCGTCTTTTTCCAACCGTTCTAAAAATCGTTTCAAGTCAGCGCCTGATTTAAAGTTGCGGATGCCGTGCCGTTTTTTCAAATGGTCAACTACCTGAGTCAGAGTTTGACCCTTAAACGAAACACGCTCGCCTATGACCTCAATGGTGGGTTTTTCCACTTCCACTACAACACCACCAACGCCTCTTAATGCCAAAGCGACTGCGCTACCGTGCAGCGTAACTAGGCTGCTATCGAGTTCGCGACCCCGGTTAAGTTGCCTTGCTAGTTCTACTTCGAGTTCTAGTTCCTTGATGCGATCGTTCTGTTGAGGGACGATCGTTTTAACAGCGCGTTCACAATCAAGAAAATATTTGCGAATCTGTCTGCCTTGGTCTGTTCCTGCCATCATCCCTAGGGATTTAAACGCATCTACTGTCAGCATGATTTGTTCGGAAGGACGACCATTGGAGGTTTTCAACCAAGTTGTTGAAAAGTCCACTGTGTCTAGAAGACAGGCTAATTTTCGCTTGGCGGACGCTTTAGTAGCAAATCCTAACCATACCCATGCACGATCAAATGCGACTGGAAACTGTTCGGTAGAATCGAGAAAACTTTTTGCCAACTCAATGCTAAAATCCATGACGTGACCTCTGATGTAGGTTACTCCCCCTGAGAACTCGGTGCTTATAACACCATTCTGCGAGGGGGTTTTATACTTCAAATTATAGCTTTTCGCCTTACAAATAACTCTCGATCGACCGCTACAAAATTACTTTCGATCGTCCTTAATCCCTAGAAAAATCTCAGAAACAAAGTAACAAAATTTGTTACTATTTCTAGAATATCAGAAACAAAATAAATGCTTTCGCTTTTGAGTGATGATGTTTTTGATTAAGGCAATGGAAACTATTAAGTTTGCAGGAATTGAAGGCGAAATAATAGAATCTTCACCACACAGCAACTATTTGGTTGTAAGATTGAGCGATCGAATCACAATCATAGGAACTTTTTCTAACCAATTCCATTGGGAAGAGATGCCGGATGCAAGTTCTGGATTCGAGAGTTTCATCACGTACATAGGTGTACGATCGATCGCAGAAGCAGAAGCAGTCCGAGAAGTTATCCTTGAAAACGATGGCCACTTCCATCCAAAAGAGGAAGAACCGCGTCGATCGAAGCGAGTAAAAGCTTTCCCTTTAGAGCTTAAGATTCGTGGACTAACCACTGAATTTGTAGCTGAATTTGTAGCAGCAGACGAAATTTAAGTATTAGCCGTGTTTAAATTCAGGTACATCGAGTACCTGAATTGCGCTGCCAAGAAAACCAGTTCGATAAGAATGTGACCTTTCTCGAAATCCCATGAAACAACTAAACAAGCAAATCCCGAACATCGAGCATTTTTGGGATTACTGCCGTAGTCTAGTACCGCTGATGAAGCCTAGCCATTCAACGCTAACAAGTCGTCGATTAGAACTTTGGTTATTCAACGAAGTACATCTGGGCAACGGCACAGTAAAACCAGGTTTCTTTAACTCTCGGCTTTACGACTTCTGCCAGCGCATTTATCCCGGTTGTAACATAGGTCTGCTCACTTACCACGGTGAACTAGGCGGGGGTAGCAGCGGGCTAATTAAGCCTCACAGAGACCACGGTTACGCAATGCCTCGCGCAATAAGCATAAACCTGGGCGAAGCTGAATTCGCAGTAGACGGCAAGCTCTACAAACTTGGCAACGGCGACATATGCGAATTCAACTGCAAGCTCACTCACTCAGTACCTCGCATACTGACTCCCGAACGCTTTAGCCTAGTATTATGGCAACTTAATGAAGCGAAGGGTTATCGATCGAAAATGATGGAACCGATCGACTGGTAGAGAAAAGGCTGTATATCTGGGTTTATCCTCGGTATGCAGCCTTTTTTTTAACGCAGAATCAAGTGTGAATGCGATCGCATAATTTGATTTTTTCCTTCTATAATCTCGGCTTCGTTGATACCCTATTAAGAGCTATCGCTTGAAGGATATGATGTATACGGAGTCAATCATGGCTATCAATATCCCTTCCAAGTCCGAGAAACGCGCTTCCGAATTACGAGACGCAGTTCGTTTGTTAGCCTGGGACAGCTACAAACTTGAAAACAACCTCAAAGGCAAAGCAGCTTTTGAAGGTTATGCGGTTTTCAATGAGGAATGGCAAGAGCACGAGATTCAAGGGATGAACCTCGCTGCTATCGAAAAATTCATTAAATCTCTGGGATATACCCCAGATGAAGTGATGAAAATGCGTGAGGAAACTTACGCACGTAAAAGTCAGATGAACGCGCAGTCAGCGAGTTCATCCTCGACTGCACGATCGGAAGCACCATCTTTCGATGAGGTTCCCTACTAAAAATAATCAGAGATTTAGTTAACAACTAAGTCTCTGATTATTTTTTTTTTCTTTCTAAACCAACCCATTTAATCAAAACTTTATTTTTCATTCGTCCGATCGCACGGTAACTCTTGACCAAAATCAAGGACAAAGACAAAGAGCTATCGCTGAAAGAGCATGACACTTATCTCTAAAAGTCATGACAAAATATGAAATTTCAGACTACCAATCCTTTGAATGGAATACTGACGCTTCCTGGAGTATTCCATTGCCAGAATATTCAGTAAACGGTTACGTCGTTAACAGATATTTCGTTCCAGCCGAAGCACCAGTTATCCCAACAGGCTGGATTTACGAATTTTTCGACGGCTCCATTCGAGCAGAATGCCAGATAAGCCGTACTCAATGGTAAAAATAATCAAAAATAATCAGAGACTTAGTTGTAACTAAATCTCTGATTATTTTTTTTTCCTTTCCAAACCTAACCATTTAATCAAAACTTTATTTTTCATTCCCGTAGCCCGGCGAGGCACAGTCCGATCGCACAATCCGATTGCTGCTATTATTGCAGCAGAGTTTTTTATCTTGTGGGTGTGCTTTCGCTTTTGGGTGCTGATGTTTTTGGTAACACTATGCCATCACCTTACGGCTCAGGATACGGACTGATTCAGCACGTCGATCGAACTCTCAATCGCAACACCCAGTACGATTTTGATGAACCATTCGAGGGGAAAGAATACCGCACAGCGATGATTACGGGACACCGCTGGTGTGGCGATTGCTACAGCCAGAATATAGAGAAGCTAATCGAAATGGCACTCCATCTAGGAGTTAATCACTTTCTGTGCGGAATGGCACTTGGAACTGACCAAATTGCTGCCAAAATATTGATTCGGCGCAATCTCAAATGGACGGCGGTAATTCCGTGTGCCGATCAGAACAAATTGTGGAAACCACGCCAGCGATCGCATTACAAAAAACTCTTGGAACAGGCAACCAAACAGGTGACTTTGTATCCTGAATATCGAACTGGTGTTATGCAAGCCCGCAACCTTTGGATGGTGAAGCGTGCTGATATATGCCTTGCCTTCTTCAGTGGAGACCCGCACAGTGTCGGGGGCGGAACTGCGACGACGGTTAAGATGGCGATCGATCGAAATCTGTTGATTTATCAGTACATTCCAGCCGAATCTCGGTTTGTGATTATCGAACCAGCTTGTCAGCAACTAAGTCTGTTTTAGGCACAATTAAGCATTCACAATCACGCTTTACATCTACATAAAGCGTGATTGTTCATACAACCAAAGCCAAACACATGAAAAAGAAAAAAGTCATTGCTCATATTCATAGCCGAATCAAAAAGCTAGCCGATGCTGCGATCGACCGTGGCGACATTGAATCATGCGAACGGACTTCTGATGACATTTACCTCATCAAACGATCGACCGATCTCATTCCTACAACTTACACCGCTGTTGGTGCTGGCAGTTTGCTCTACTTGCTGAATTCTTTGGCTCAGAATCAACCAACAAACCAGTAACAGTTTTGGACTCTTGTTTCTCAGTAACAAAATCAACTGTTTGTTACTGAGAAACACAATTTCGGTGTGTAAAAATGATGTTTCTGTGAGAGTTGAATAATGCTAACAAAATTTACCGATCGATATGAAGAGCAAGGAATTTGGTCAGACGATGATTTCCGTTGTTTATCCATTATGGAGAAGATGATGGATACTGATGCGATCGTAGAAACACTTCAATTTCGTTGTATTTGTGACTGCCAAATGTACACCAAATCAGATGTGAAATTAGCACTGGTTCGGTGGTTTGGTGGCTACATCGAGCACATGGTCAACGATGTCTACAATGTCGTCGAACAAAATTCTGAAGTTTTTGAATTGAACTTGCAACCGAACTTGTATACAGAAACATAGAAACGTTTTCTGTTTCTTCAAATCAAGTTCAAAATCAAGTTCAAAATCAAGCTCAATGAAAAGCTCTAAGGTGATGGCAAATTGCTATCGCTTTAGAGCTTTGATTCTTTATGGGGTGATTAACATGATTGTAACAAAACCGACAGCCTTTGACAATATGCTTGCTGATGCGATCGGCAAACTAATTGATTTAGATCCAATCGTAGACCGTTTGTTAGCGACTGATTGCCAACAATGCTCTATGTTCACTCACGAGCAAGTAAAGTTTGCTTTTCTGAAATGGATTGAGCATAATCTCGATTCGATCGAGATGCAGCCTGAATGGTTCATCCATCAGGAACCCAAGCACTTTTATCGGCATTTGCCATTTGATGACTTGCAAGAAGCAACAGACTTGCGAGAGTACGATTACGCCGAAATTTACTGTGAACTCGACGATAACGATGACAAAGAGTACACGGCAGAAATGGATAAGAGTGCTCGTATCAATTCAAGGGAAATTGCTAAGCACATTGCACGCCAATCCAAAATGAGAAGTCAATTCGATAACGAATCCTTACTCGAAGATGACTTTGAAGGAACTCCCGAAGAAGCAGCAAAATCTGCCATAAATTGGTAGAAAAAAAGCGGTTAGTTGAGAAAGAACTAACCGCTTTTTGTGCAGTCTGATTTTGGGTATTAAACCGATTCTACCATGACTTACTTAAAAAGGCTAGCCGAAATCCGCAAACAAATTGAATCTTTGAAAGCTGAAGCTGCTTCGATCGAACCTGACGCAATCCTTGAAGCTTTCGAGATTCTTGAATCCAATCAATCGCCCAACGGTAAAAGCTTAGTTCACAGCGATAAAAATGCTAAAATTGTGTTAGTTTTACGCAATCGCTACGACGACAAAAACACCTCGGTTGTACGTTTAGACGAAGACATTGACAGAGAATACGAGAAACTTTGTCGATCGAACGCAACAGCAATCGAAACCAACCAAGCTTACATCCAAGAATTACAGGAAATGATTGCTGTTGCCGAAACAAAACAAGAAACGTTTTTGAGTTCTCCCTATTTAGAAACACTTCGGAAACAGCGGGCGATCGCACTGAAAAAAACTGAACACAAAGTACCGAGTCTGGCAGTTTATTTGAAGTAAATTAAGGCTTTCGCTTTTAGGTATTGATTTATTCGCCAATCGCGGTAAGGCTGAATAGAACCGCAATCTGAAACAAAAACTAAACCTTCAATTTTGTCAATCAACGAATCAAAATGAACCCAATAATTGTAGACGGATTTGCATTCAGAATTCCCAGCATCCCCAGTCGGTACAGAGCAAACTGTTCGCGCGAGTGGGGCTGCTTCGTAACAGGTGAAACTAAAAACATGACCTGTTCTAAAGCGGAGAAAGCTGGCTTAACTCGTGGCAGCTTTGTGGAAATGGCGGTATGTGCGATCGACCAGAAAATCCTGACATTTGAACCCAACTACATCAACGAACCATTCACGGAAGTTTGGGGAATTCCAGTCGCAGGCGAAATGAAAACCGCATTTCACGAGAAGTGTTCAGAATTGTCAACTTTTCTGATTCATCGCCAGTCAAAAGACCGGATGAGCGGATTGATAGAACAGTTTAGCCGGCAAGCATTCAACAGTTGGGTTAGTGAAGGAATGCAAGGCGATGCTAATGCTTATGCGATCGCCAAAGCTGCTGATGCTTATTTCAGCCAAATTTTCCGGTTTGAAATGACTCAAACCGAGGGCAGCTACGGCCCGTATTTCTTCATTAGCACTAGCTGTCGTCAGCCTGCAAATGAATTTGAAACAGCAGCGCTCAAAGCTGCAAGGCAAATTTATCAAGCAGATTCAGAAGGTACTGGCTATTGTACCGATCGGCGCTTAGTTGAAAATCAAGCTAAGTGTTTGGGATTTGGTTCGACACCTGACGAAGCTATTGAATTAGCAACTCCGACTGTTCGACAAATCAAAGGCAAATAATCGATAAAAGCTGGGGAGAAATCTCCGGCTTTTTTTTAAACTCAACACAAACAGGACAAAATCATGAGCAATATCGAATGGTGTAACATCACAGCCAATCCCATCCACTTAATCCGTGAAGATGGCACTCATGGTGGACACTGGTGCCAAAAAGTGAGCCCAGGCTGTGCAAAATGTTACAGCGAAACACAAAATCAAAGTAACTATTTCAAGTTCGCCTCACACCTTTCCTATTCAGGTATAGCGCCAAACAATTTGATTTTTGACGAAAAGGTGATGCAAGAATTGCTGAAAATGCGATCGCCCAAGAAAATATTTCTGTGCTCGATGACTGACTTATTCGGCGAATGGGTGCCGGATGCTTGGCTCGATCGCGCTTTTGCTTACATGGCTTTGAGCAAACAACATACTTTCCAAATCCTGACAAAGCGCCCGGAACGGATGCGGGAGTATTTTCTATCGCCCAATCGATCGCAGGCAATTTTTGATTTCATGTTGTATTACACAGATCCAAGAAACCAACACAACTTATCAATTAGTTTACCTCTGACGAATGTTTGGCTGGGAACATCGGTTGAGAATCAAAAAGCTGCGGACGATCGAATTCCATCCCTGCTGCAAACCCCGGCAGCGGTGCGGTTTCTGAGCTGTGAACCGCTGTTAGAATCTATCAGACTTGATAAGCCATTCAGGACATCGAATAGTGGCTACGAATTCACTTGGCTTGATTATCTAAATTGGATTGTTGTCGGCGGGGAGTCCGGTGCTGGTGCGCGTCCCTGTGATGTCGAATGGATTCGATCGATTGTCCGGCAATGTCAACCCACAAACGTCGCTGTATTCGTGAAACAACTTGGTGCAGTGCCAATTAAAACTGAGACTTACATTCTAGACATAGCTGATACCCATCCAAAGCTCAAACTCAAAGACCGCAAAGGTGGCAATATCAACGAATTTCCTGCTGATTTGCAAGTACGGGAATTTCCTGAGTAGTAATTATGAGGCGCTATCGCGATAAACAAATGAGCATTTATTGCTCTGTTTCCTTTTGAGGCAAAATCTATGCACCACATAGTAATAACCGAGGACTTCATTGATACAAGCTACATGACCTCGGAATTAGCTCTTTTAATCGAATACAAACGCTTCGACATCATGATTAACCTCGTAGAGGGGTCTTTCTACGAAGCGTTTGTATTCGATCCAGCTAGTACATACAAGCTTTGCGATCGAATACAAACAACATGGCTTGTTGATTGCATAAGTGCTTGCTACCAACACATTAACTTTGTCATCGAAGAAGACAGAGTGTTGCGTCGGATTTTGAATTTATAGCAAAAGCCCCAGAGATTCATTTCTCTGGGGCTTTTTTTTTAATGCCTTTCGATCGCTATCGCTAGTTAATCGCTTAAAATCAATAACCATGAAACGAATAATTCTCGATCCAAATAATCTAAACCGCAATCGAACTCTGGCAGCATTTGAAAAAGTAAACAAAGATTTACTCGTCAAAATCCGAGCCGATCGTACCTATAAAATGCCTCCCAACTACATCAACTGGCAAATCTTGAGCGGAATTGCAGCAATTGCTTTATCTACTTGTGAACCAGACTATGCAAAAATTGATGTTTCAGCATTTATCCACAGTTACCGCACCGCACTGTGGTTTGCTCAAGATGCACCGATTTATTGCTTGACTAAAGAATTGATTGGAGCGTTCGATCGCACCGATGCACTTCACAAACCCGGCATTCTTGCAGGCTGGCAACCATCGTTGCCTACTTTTATGCTGGCAATACCCAAAGGACTAATTTTCACTCCAGACGGTGGAGAAATCGATTACCTGACAGTTTCTTGCAGCGATTGCGAGCATCCAGAATGGAATCGAGGTAAGTGGAGACACGTTGAGATTGAGCCGTTTAACCTGAAACATCATCTGTATTTTCAGATTTGCACAGTGGATAGCAACGAAACTGTGTGGACTTCTGGAACTGCGATCGGAGACAACGGTGTTTTGATTTACGATGAAACTAGCAGCATCGGTAAAAGCATAATGTCTCCCGCTGACAAAGAATTTGTACAGCGCATCAGAAATCTGGTTATCAATGCTTTATTGGCTCTGGAATTTTCGCCATCACTTTTGACAGATGTCACTGAAACTGAAGCGAAAACTAAGAGTAAAGGATTTGCGATCGAGCGAACTTCCTCTAATACTAGATACCCCCGTTGGTTTGGGAAAAATTACCAATCCCAATCGGTATTATCCACAGGTAAAGGGACTCATTTATCTCCGTGTACTCACTGGCGACGGGGACATTGGAGAGTGCTAGAATCATGTGAAGGCAAACGCTGGAGGGATACTAAAAGGCTTTGGATTGAACCAGTTTTAGTCAATCCTTAATTGATTAAGCCTTAAATTATTTTCATCTAAATTTGAGGCTGATTAAATGCTATTAGCTGGAAATGGATACAACTGTCTGTCAAAGTTTGTATTCGATGGAGACACTTTAAACCTCGACTTTCAAGGCGAACAATTCAAAGCAAGACTGCAATGGATCGATTCGCCTGAATCTCGGAAAAACGGACAGAATAGCGCAAATCCCAGAATCCTCAAGCACTGGGAGTTCGCGGAAAAAGCCAAAACTGCATTGATTAATTTGGTGGTGGAAAAACCAATAATCGCGATTCCGATCGAAAAAGACTCCTTCGATCGCTGGGTATGTGACTGCTATATTGGCAAAATTTCCGCAGGAACCAACGTACAAATTAAGCTCTGCAAAGCCGGAATGGCTGTTAGCTATCTGCCATTTAACAGATTCTCTTACAGCAGCCGAGAACTGGCTGTAATGCGCGGCATTATCACCGAAACCGCTAATGCCAACCGCAGAAAAACTGGGATTTGGTCGGTACCGGACTTCATCCTTCCTTACGAATTCAAAAAGTTAAACCTATCCTGAACCTGAAAACAATGACTTTAATTGAAAAAATAATCGATTACATGGAAGCTTCCAAATACAATATCTTTCGGAAACCTGCTGAAAAAAACATAGTTTATATCGAAGGGAAAGGCAAAGACGGCGTTTTAAATTCTGACCAACCCAACCATTTCAATGACTTAAGGCTGGTATTTGCTTTTAACCGAGACGGTGATGCGCTAATAGAAGGCTCTTGGGAAGCGACAACCGAACCCGGCTACTACTACACCGACAATCCCATGAATCCCAACGGTGCCGCCAGAATTGCTTTCGGACAGTATCGGGCATGGCAAGTCGGTATCCACGGTTACTCCGACCCGCACGAAGCGCTGGTTCAGGTTGCGCCCGTTCGCGTTCACCGGGACTGGAACCGGGATATGGTGCGGACTGGAGATGCTCTTGACTCTGGACTTTTCGGTATCAACCAACACCACGGGTACAACCATCCAGTAGATGATATTCACACCGCATCGGCTGGCTGTTTGGTAGGTCGAAACAGGCAAGAACATTTCTCATTTATGAAATTGATAAAATCCGATCCGCGCTACGTCGCGAACCCCGATTTTATTTTTACAACAACCATAATTCCTGGGAATAAATTATGAACCAAAAAATACTGGATCTAATTGTGGGAATACTGGCAACTATTAGCGCAGTTGCCAGCTTTTCCTTTTGGTTAGCATCTCGGCAAATCAGGGATGACGTTTTTCACCAAGTCGATAAAATTTCCGACACTCTAAAGCAGAGAATGGAAGTTGATTTAATGAAACTCGATTACAAGCTCCAGAGGTGGCAGGATTACAACAAAATGAAAGACTTAACTCTAGAGAGCAGAATAGAACGAATTGAAGAGCGAATTTTTTCAACCAATAAAATTGTCGATACCATTAACGAGGGTTTCTCTACTTTTGAATCTGACAACTCTTAAACCATGATGAAATTAACTCAAAGTCAGTTAGACTGGCTAGCAACTTTTTTTAGTGCGATCGCCGGAATCGCCGAACTTTTAATTGCAACCAAACGACTTAGCAATGAAGATGGTCAATTAATTGCCGGCTTGGCTCTCATTGCTTGGGGAATTGTTAGCAATAAAAAGCCTCACTAGGGATTATTAATTTTATCAGCAATTAGTTTCGTAGTGCCGATCGTCCCAAGCCCCAACCCCATAATTAGCCCCGTCCAAAAAGCATCTCTTGGATTAGTCGAGCTTTTTTTCTTGAATTGGGCCCTTGCAATTGGAGCCTGAATTTTGTAAGATTCTACTACTTTCGGGATAATCTCAACAGTTAGTAATGTGGCTGCTGTTAATGTTGCAGCCAAAAAAGCAGATTCCGATCGTGTGGGTTTACGCATTTTTCATTTCCTCTCCAAATACTCTTTAAAATTGGCTATTAGTGAAGGTGTGCCATACTTCATTACAATGTATTTAAAGCATGGTTTACCTACATCAGAATAACTTTTGGGCTTTCCTTTTCCTTGGGTGAAGCCCAGTCCTTGCTGAATGATTTTACTGGCACTTTTGTATTTATCAGATAATTCCAAAATGCGCTCAAAAATCGCTGATTCTGAGTCATTTGGCAGTAATCTTGCAAAGTCGCCAGCATCCCAGATAAGCGGATAAATCTCTCTGGGTAAGGGTTCTGGAGTTATCTCCAGCGAGATAAAGTCCGAAGCAACAGATAATTCCCCATCTAAATTATCTGGCTTATCTTGGGCATTATCTGGCTGATTATCTGGCGAGTTGCCAAGTTCAGCAATCCATTCTTTTTTCAATCGATCGAGCATTTCAGGATTAGATTCAGCCCGCCAGTAATCCTCGGAAATGCCCAGGATTCGATCGAGTTTAGTAGAATCAGTTTCTGTTTCTGTATTTGCTGTATTGGAAACTGTTTCTGGAAGTGTTTCTGAAGCTGAATTAAACAAATCGTAAACCCAACTCGATCGAATCCATTCAGGGGCGATCGAGATTTTCAGGTTTTCGATCGGCTCTCCATCTTCATCTTTGATGCCCGAAATAGTGCCCCGCCACAGTGGTTCCTGCTCAGAGTTGGAGTTGAGTTTGATAATAATAAAGTTGCCTCGAATGGCATCCGCAAATCCATCACTACCGCCAAGTGCTGCGAGTGTTTTGGCATGGGATACAAGTATGGGTGACTCGTTAGCTTTGCGCGGGTCACTGGATAATTTAGAGCCAAGTTTAGCAGCAGATTCTTGAGTAGCTTCTTCCTGTCCGTATCGCGTTACTTCGTCGAAAATCGAAGTGATTGGGGTATCTTTGAGGGTGCGTTTGGTGAATCGATCGTACATTGCCAGAATCTGCGAGTTTACCTCCTGATAATTATGGTGAGCGCCAAACCCCTTCACCCCTAGCTTGACTAAGTGCTGCCAGCAATAGTCGCAATTTTGATGGAAGTGCGGATCGGCGATCGATATTATTTGGTGTCCTCGCAGATAGTACCGGCACAGTGCTAGAAACTCGGCGAAATAACTTTTGCCGCTTCCTTGGTCGCCGTAAATTACGACGGGCTTTTTCATGCACTGAGCAATCCAGCCGAGTTCGTGCTCATTGATAAATTTGAGCAGTTTGGCTTTCTTGGCAGCGAATGATTCGTCTTTTTGCTTGATTTCCTCTACAATTGCAGCTAATTCCGGCTCCGGTAGTGCAATTTGTTCCGGTTCGGGTTCAGGTTGAGGTAATTGCGATCGAATCCAGTCCTCGCCGTACTTGTCAATCATCACTGCGGTGTAAGCAGCAGATACATCATCTTTGTGGTCAGCCAGTGCATATTTGGCTTGAGTTTTTAGCTTGTTGACGGCAGTTTCAATTACTACCGGACGGGTAGCTTCTTCAATTAATTTCTGCTGTTGTTGCTGCTCGAATTGCCACCGATCGAACGCTAGTTGCTGTTGTTTTTTACGCTCGCTCACGCAATAGCCGGCAATCGAAAATCCCACGCACGCTCCTGCTCCGGCATTCCTCAAGCCAGCCCATTGCTGAAATGGCATTGGAATCAGTGCCAAGGCTGCGCTGGCAATCGTGCCAGCCATTGAAGCAATGATTTTATTCACGCTCACGGCTACCTCCCATTGCTCCGATCGCAGCCATAACCACCGCGGTCACTACTGCAATGCCAACTGTGATCGCAATATGAACTTGCTGCATCTTGAAAGTTGAGAAGAATTCCCAATTTCCTAGCAAAATACCAACAGCAACAGCTAAAATCCCTATTCTTCTAAGCTGCTGATTACTGACATTTGGGAAAAATGCCAAAGTTACGATCGCAGCAATTGCGAAGGTCACAATCAGCCAAAAATATCTGGGACTAATTCTCGCTACATTTACCGCCAGAATTCCGCCAGCGGTACAGGCACAGAGAAAAAATGAATTTGAGTATGCTTGCAGTCGATCGAACGCATCTGATGGCGTGAATTTAGGTGCTTCTGGTTGTTGTCGTGGTTGTTGTGGCTGTTGTTGTCGTTGAAACATGATGCCCCCTTATTTATTAGCCAATTCCGATTTATTAGCCAATTCCAAACCACTTGCCAATTTTCTTAGCGCCTCTAACTACATTGCTGCCAAATTGCTTGGTCTTACCAGCGACGTTGCCCGACCAGTTAAATGCGATCGAATCTTGATTGCTTCCGCCTAACGTTTGCTGCGGTCTACTGACAAAAGAGTTTTGTCCCCACGACTGACTGGATATCGGCTGTTCCCAGTCCGATCCTGTGAAAATCCCCTTATTTCCGGGGAATTGGGGGTGAGAAAAAGCAGCCAAGCCATTCTGTAGCGACATTTTCGCAGCTACAGCAGTTCGTTTTGCTTGCTTTCCCCAAGCTCTAATACCAGCCTGAATCGCTGGCTCGTTAGCTGCTTTTTCTCTGGCTTCTTCGAGTTCCGCTAGAGCGCGAGCCAGAACTGAGCCGTTAGCGATTTGATCTAATTCGTTGTTGACAGTTCTAAGTTCGGATTGCAAGGAAGTTGCATTTGCCTTGCGGTCTTCTCCTTCAAGCAATTTAGAATTTCGACCAGTGAGCGCAATTGCTAAATCAACCGCGCCTTTGTCGATGCTTTCGATCACTTTAAATCCTTGCTTGGAAAGTTTGACAACGGCATCGTTCCAAACTTTCTGAGATTTAATAACGTTCCCAAAAATCTCCTCAATTTTATCAATGTTATCAATCACCCACTTGGCATCAATTCCCAATTGCCCGAACTCCGCCCAATCGGCGACAGTCATGGTCTGAATTGCCGAAAAATTGACGTTCAGCTTTTCTTGAAGCAGTTGGTCAATTTCTGGGTCGAGGTGAGTGATTAGATGCCCGCATAACGGTCTATTTGCGTCCATAATTTTTGCTTACATCAAAGAAGTTTTGATTTCCAAAGTTTCTCCCGGTTCAGAGTCTGGGAGACTATCAGAAACTATTCTGAGGGCATCGATCGAATCTACGGGTCGATCGCCATAAACTGTGTAGATTTTCGTGCCGTGCCTCGAACTTGTAACTTGGACTTGCCTGGAACAGCCATTAACTACAGAAGCGGGTTTAAATAACCAATCAAACATTTTTTTTTGCTCCAAAAACTACTGCAAATACCCAAATACCAACTGCCATAAACCTCAGATATCCATTGACAAAAAATCGGTGTCTTTGGTTTTTCCAAAGTATCGGATAGTGAACAATCTCATGCGCTTTTTTCGACAATGGCACGCAATCTCTAATGAACTTTTCAGATTGAAGATTGCTGTAAGTCAAATGGTGCGCGTGATTCGATCGACACCAAGGAAACAAAACGCATCTATTTCCTGTGGCTTGTTGAAACTTTTTCGATCGGGCATACCAGATGTTCGATCGAATGTAATTTGTGTATTCAGGTGAGTGATTTTTAGTCATTGGCGATCGCACATTCTTTAGTTTTCGATTTACCGTTAGCAATTATTTCAGAACCGCAACCGTGTTTGGATAAGGCAGTGATGAACACAAGTTGACCACCTTAAAGATTTGACCTTGATGTAAGTACATTTAGCAAACTCCTGTCATCAATACGACTGCTACAGAATCAGAAAAACTTGGGGATTCTTGAAAAAGTGACTGTAGCCATTTAAGCATTTGTGATTTTTCCTGACTTGATTTTGACCGCAAACTCGCAAAAATAATCAGATTTATTAGCAGTTTTTCTCTGCGAGTTTGCTCAAAGTTTTGTGAGATATTCAAAGCTTCAGCTAGTTCTGCACAAGATTCGACTAACCCCAAAGTCCAGAAATCTGCTTCGGGGCTTTTTTTCCCGGTAAACTTCCTTTCCGCAAATCGAGCGGAGTTTGGTGAATTGCGTCAATCACTTGACTGAAATTAGAGCGAATATTACGGGTCCGACTGCTAATTTTGTCGATTACGTTTTCGCCTACCGCTATGAAAAGGCTGTCTACGATCGCATCTGATGCTGCATCAGCAATATCAGTCATAGCCAAACTTGCCTCTTGAGTCATACCTCTGACAGCGACCAGCATCCCGTTAACTTCTTCCTCTGAATCCTGATGTTGGCTGTGGTCAATTTCGCGATCGTTGATATCGTCGCAGTGTTCGGCATACCCGTTGCGAACAGAAGCAATTTCCACTAAAGCATCAGCCGGAAGCATCATTTGTTCGCGCACCAGTCGATAGTATTCGCGAACTTCGTCAATGTCGCAGCCCTCAACTTGGGAATTTTGCCATTTGCGATGACCGAGCGCTTTACGGACGCTGGTAATGTCGCTGACTTTGCCGAGTCCCAATTCAAATTTGAGATCGACTCTTGAAATCGTAGTCATCCGTTGGTAGTCCTATATTTTGCAAGTGTTTTCTGGTTTTGTCGATGTCTCGATCGCACTTCAAAAAAATCTGTTCGAGCTCAACAAGGCACCATTTTTGAAAGTCTGAGAATTTGCGGGCATGGAGGACTCGATCGCACTCCGGGCATTCTTCTTCCAGCAGTACCAGTCGGCGCTTGAATGTTGCTTCAGGCATGGGGTCAGTTTTCCGTTGTCGTCGGTTTTTCCGACCCACGTAGCCGAGGACTTGCTTGATTTGCGATCGAGTCCAAAAATTTCGTCTGCCCCATTCATCCTCAAACTGCGCTGTTACTGGTTTTTGGCGTTTCATAAGCCATGAAATGAGCTATCGGCTGGTATTGAAATAAGGGGGGGGACGATAGCTCACGAAACCTCAAAAAAAACTAGCGTGAGTCTTTGTTACTCCCCGGTTCAGGAGCTGGTTCAACATCGGTACAGTCGTAGTAGCCGTATTGTTTGCAGTTCTTGAGCATTTGAGCAACTGCTTCCTTTTTTGTCCGACCCGGAGCCATAACTCGTACATCTGAGTGAAGAGAGCGACGAACAATGACTGGGTATTGCTGAACGTGTTGCTGTAAAATCATTCTGTCTCCTTGTGCCGGCACACGGCATTTGTGGGAAAGTCCAGTTCAGCGCTACCAACGCTGAACTGGGCGTTTTTGCCACTGTAACATCCATTGGATGTTACGTCAACACAAACTTGAGTATTTTAGCTAAGATTTGTTGCGCTCATCGAATATGCTGGATTTATGAGCGAGGAAAATAGTAAAAAAGGGAAAAGTAGGGATGGGCGCGATCGGCTTACGTTCGATGTGGGCGGTTTGCGCGAAAGGCTGCGAGATGCGGCGATCGAACCGAATCAGTCGCTGGCATCGATCGTCCGCATGGCTCTGCTTGAATGGTTAGCCGATCGAGAGTCTCAGAATTCTGAAAAATCTCAGAAAGTCGATAAAAATGATATATCAATAAATGACAATGACTAAAAGCTATATGCAGTAACTATTATGGACAACCTAGCTGAACCTTGACATCGTAGGGGTCACTGGTTCGAGTCCAGTTGTGTCCATGAATTTCCATCATTTATAAATCAAGGGTTTTAGGTTTTCGATCTCACTAAGAGTTCTGTTTTCCGCAGATATTTGGCTCAGTTCCACACGAACGGTGACAGAATAAGTCAAGGTCAGCCATTCTGTAAAATAAGGGAAAAAATCAAATGGCTTACAGTGATTTGACTTTAGAAAAAGTGCATAAAGCTTTTGGTTTGACTATTTCAGAAGACGTGGTAGTAGTGTCCGCCCACCAGCCCCTTCCGGGACACGGCATCACAGCCGTGTCCTCACCCGCAGGACTACTTGAGACGCCAAAGGGAAAAACCCCTTGATCACTTATCGGCGACAGCCTTGGGCGATCGCCCTTAACACCGCTAGCCGCACTTCTGGATGAAATTTCTCAAGCCCGTTAGCCCGAAAAATCCAGTGTCCGCCGCCCGCGTGCTCGATCGCAATTTTCTGACCGTCAGGCAAAACTATTTGCCACCAATTCAACACACTGGCTTTAATAAGGTGGCACTGAATTTCGTTCAGTTGAGCCTCCATTAATTTCAGTTGACGCATGATAGGATTTTGGGCAGATGACTTCATGATTTTTCTCATTAAATGAATTCGACTGTTTCTCGGCTTGGATTTCACTTTGCCGATTTTTGAACTTAACTTCACCTTCCGAAGTTTTCGCCTTAACTTCCCTTTCCGAAGTTTTCGCCTTCACTTCCGTTTTACCACCTTTAGGCTCAACTTTGACTCCAAAACCTTTAGACTTAACTTTTCTTGGGGCAGAAGTTGAAGTCGGTTCCGTGGTCGGCTTCTTAAACTCCGCGTCTAATTGGTCTAAAATCTCCTCTTGTTCGGGAGTATGTTCCGCTGGCTGCTCTAAATTGCTGGGATTGTATTCGCCAACCAACCTTGCCAAAAATTCCGAAATTGAAAGTCCGGCTGCGGCTGCTTTTTTCGTTAAAAGGGCGTAGGTGTCGGTTTTTATGCGAATTTGTTTGAGCCGCAGGTTGGGATTGTTGTCAACGGTTTCAGCAATAGTTACTGCCGTAATCCTTTCTTTGGGTATGACATCGACAACTTCTTGCCACTTTTCCTGTAAACGACAGTCGCCGTATTGGTCGGTAATTGCGTGTTTGAACAAAGGGACAACTTGAGCAACGCAGCTAGGCAAAATCTCAAATCCGGCTTTAATTAAGCGCAGGCAAATGCTCGCCGATTTGATAATTTGTGTGCAGTAAAAATACTGCCTACCTAATGCTTGTTCGCAGTAACTTTTAAAAGTTTTGAACTTGTCTTTGTACAATCGCAGCTTTCGGATGGCGTCCAGCATGATTCCTTGACGCACGTAGTCTAGGAATCCCCTTTTAATTTCGCCTGTCAGATAGTCTAAATCGTGAAAGGGAGATTGATTCTGGATTTCTTCTTCAAAGTCTAGCAGCGGGCCTGCAAAGTGAAAGTTGGAGGCGACATCGCCTAGGTAGAAGTTGTCAATTGATGTGGACATGATCTGGAATGGTTCGAGAAAGGGCACGATAGCACGGAAGTTGTGCGATCGCAAAGTTGAAGTTTTGGTCTGGATCTTTGATACAATTTTGAGTTGGGCACTCCTGTGAGGTCGATCGACCTTTTACATGGCACCACCTCCTCGGCGTTGAGAAAAAAGGGGCTTGAGGTATGCGCCCAACCCCCGAAAATACGCTTGGGTATGCAAGCACAATTGATAGACACGAAAAATAAGGCGGTTATTCAAACCTGCACGTTTTGAATGTTCGGCTCGCTCGGCCGCCTTCTGTCATGTCCGTCACTTACAACTTTAGTTGGATAATTCATTTATGTCAACTAAAGTTGTACAACTTTAGTTTAAATGAATCAAGATATAGACTATCTCAAACCAGAAACTATTCAAGAAGCTATCCAATTGGCTGAAGCTACTCAGGAACAACTAGCCCGAAACCTAGGAGTTTCTCTAAATACAGTGAACTCCTGGGTTAATTGTCGGAAAATGCCACGGGCGGATAATTTCTTCGCCCTATGCCGGGAGTTAAAGCTTTCGCCCAAAACCGTGGCTAGATTGCTAGGCATCGATATCTCCAACATCCCTGACGATATCCCTTTGATAAGATCGCCCTCATCGAACGACAACTAACCCGCAGGGGTTCGGAAAAGTCTAGGGAAAGGGGCTTGAGTCATGCACCCAAGCCCGGAAAATACTAAGGGTATGCAGGCATAATGGGTAGAAACTACAAATAAGGCAGCTCGCTAAACCAAAGCGTTTCCACCGTCCGGCTAAAGGAGCCGCCTTTGTGTTGTCTCTATCTTTAACAAGGATACTTGTAAACAACTCGGTTGTCAACAAGTCTGCTTGTAAGTTTCCTATGATATGCCCCGAAAGAAACAAACTCAAGAGTCCAAAGATATACCAGCACTGCAAATCTTGCGGGAGGCTGTGGGTTTATCGCAAGCAGCTTTAGCAAAGCAAATTCCCGACAAAACGGGCGCAAAAACCCTAAGCCAACAAGCAATCAGTAACTGGGAACGAGGACTAGACCAACCAGAACTGACCATTGCTCAAATGAAAGCTCTTTGCAAAGCTTTGGGAAAAACGCTTAACGATTTACCGAATGACTTAGGCCCACCAAATCCCGACTGACAACTTTTGTTGCTTAGTTCTAATTAGACCAACCTAAAAAAGCAGATTAGATGCCCGACTTCTTGAAGAAGTCGGGCATCTAACAAGCAAGTTATAAAAAGGATATTAAAGTAGGATTTGGTATTACTTACGGAGAACAGAAGTGATAATCACCGTGATAGTGGCGCTTGCAATCAAAGTGAAAGCAAGTTGCACAACCCATTGGGTAGCTTTCTGGTAGTTATCAAATTTGTCATTGAATCTGTCGGTTTTGTCATTAGTTTTCTCAACATCAGTTGATAATTTCTCAACTTCTGCCGATAGCTTGTCAAGCTTTTCAATAACATCGGCTAGCGTCGGCTCGTTACTTGTAGTAGTTGTCATGGTTGTTTCCTAAAATTAACAATCATCACCTACAATTATATCCTAATTTTAATAGGAATTGAGATTATCAATCACTCCGTGACTTTCCCTCTCAGAGCTTTAATATGCCCTCGCTTGGTTTTGCTGTCGAGACGCTTGCGCTGGGAACTACGAGTTGCTTTGCTGGGTTTGCGCCTTTTCGGTATGACGATCGCACTTTTAATCAGTTCTTGCAGCCGTCTCAAAGCCTCTTCCCGGTTTTGTTCCTGGCTGCGGTGTTCCTGGGCTTTGATGACAATCACGCCTTCGGAGGTGATGCGCTGGTCGTTGATTTGCAACAAACGCTGCTTGTAGCGATCGGGCAATGAGGAAGCTGGGATATCAAAGCGCAAGTGAATCGCACTCGCCACCTTATTTACATTTTGTCCCCCCGCGCCTTGAGAGCGAATCGCACTAATCTCGATTTCGCCATCTGGAATGAACACAGTATTAGAAATTTGTAACATGATGAATAATTGAAATTAAAGATAGTGAGAAAGCAGTGCATCTTTTATATATAACTTACTTTGGTAGATAAGTTATTTACAATTCTTAGCTGTCAGGATGAATTCCATGAGTATTTTTCTATCCCATAATTCTATGTCGTTAGATTCAGCAAGGTTGTAAGCATTTTTTGTAAATCTGTTGTTGGTGATTACTATGGCTTTATTTCCTTTGTAATATCTAACCGCTCCTGCTACTTCTTGAACTGCTTTAATACCAACTGGTCTTTTGGTTCTTTTTGCTTGAACCACCGTTCTTGAGCCATCTTTGTACAAAATTAGATCGGCTCCATAATCTTGACTATGTTTAGTTAAATTAACAATATAACCACAGTTAATAAAATGGAAAGCTAGAAATTTTTCAAACTCTTTGCCAGTCATTTCATCTACTTCCAGAATACCACTGTCTGATAAACATTTTCTTGGCTCTTCTTCTTTCCAGGTATCTACCCATTCCCAAATCATATTTACCGCAGCGAAAACGATAGCGGCTACTAATATAAAATCTAACATAAGATTATATTTAGTTTAAAGAAGTATTTACGAGCGTACCCGATTTACTCAGTATAGTTATCTACCCATATCACAAGCACATTGTGATCTTAATTACTGATTATCTAGGGAAACTCTGAATTTATGAGAATTGATAATAGGTGCAGGGATACAATCAATGATAACTGAAATTTTTGTCATCAATGGGTGATACAATAGCCAATTGGCTCAACTACACATCGACCTATGCCATCATCAGGAGTCCAATACTTAATTATCAATGCCCTGGAAACTCTCGACTTGCTGATCTGGAGAATATATGATGAAGAAAAAGGCTTTTGGTACATCGAAACCCCTAGTCGAGCGTTACCAAGGGCTGCTATACTACAAAGTGGCGAGATTGTTCGTATAGACGAGCTTGAAGACTATGACGAAACCGCATGATATTAGAAGAGAGCAAGACCGCAGATTAGGAGAATTAATGGCGATCGCACGTCAGCGATTCCTCGATGCAGGCGGCGATCCTCGACACCCGCCATCAGGTATAAAAGGCGATGATTACATGACAGACGCAGAAAGACAAGAAGCACTGACGATCGCCCGATCGCTCTTTAACGACGAATATATTAAAAGCTATCTCGAAAAAAAACGTCAAAACAATTTGCAACCCCAGAATAATTAGTAAGGTGCGCCGAAACGCACCCTACAAAAATTAATTAGTCCGTAGTACCGGTTTGCAGCGACTCTTTAGCAGTCTGCGTCCACTCGGAGTGGAAGAATTCACCGCGCGGTTTGTCGGTGCGCTCGTAGGTGTGAGCCCCGAAATAATCACGCTGAGCTTGCGTGAGGTTTTGCGGCAATCTTTCGCGCCGGTAGCTGTCGAAATAGTCCAGCGAGGCGCTAAATGCCGGTACTGCAATCCCCAGTTGGCAAGCAGTAGCTAACACGTCTCGCCAAGCTGATTGGCGATCGAGAATGCTCTGTTTGAACTCCGGCGCTAACAGCAAATTCGGCAACGTAGGATCGTCCTTGAAAGCTGTTTTAATCTTGTCCAAAAATCCAGCCCGAATAATACAGCCACCCTTCCAAATTCGGGAAATTTCGCTCAAACTCAAGTCATATTTGTACGACTTCGAGGCGGCGCTCAAAAGTGCCATGCCTTGCGCGTAGGAGCAAATCTTCGAGCAGTAAAGCGCATCCCGGACTTTGTTGACAAACTCTTTAGTATCGCCTTCGTACTTGCCGCTAGGCCCGGTTAGTTCTTGGGAAGCTTTGATGCGCTCGTCTTTGTAAGAAGACATGATTCTCGCATTCACCGCAGCGATAATTGTGGGAATGCTCACGCCCAATTCCAAAGCACTCATAACAGTCCAGCGGCCCGTGCCTTTTTGACCGGCTGCGTCCATAATTACCTCAACTAAGGGTTGCTTAGTTTCCGGGTCGTTGTACTTGAAAATGTTAGCCGTAATTTCAATCAAAAACGAGTTGAGTTCGTCTGTGGTATTCCATTCGGCAAAAACTTCCTGCAACTGCTTGCCGTCCAATCCACCAACGTTTTTGAGCAAATCGTAGGCTTCAGCAATGAGCTGCATATCCCCGTACTCAATGCCGTTGTGAACCATCTTCACGTAGTGGCCAGCGCCACCGGGGCCGATGAATGTGACACAGGGGCCGTCATCTACTTGAGCAGCAATTTTGGTGAGAATTGGCTCTAGTAGGCCGTAAGCTGTTTGCGTCCCACCGGGCATCAAGCTAGCACCATTCAGCGCGCCTTCTTCGCCGCCGCTGATGCCCATGCCGACAAATCCCAGTCCCATCGATTCTAAATCTTTGGTGCGGCGTTCGGTGTCGTCGTAGAGCGAGTTGCCGCCGTCAATAATCATGTCGCCCGGTGACAGCATGGGTTTGAGCTGGTCGATGACCGCATCTACGGGTTTCCCAGCTTGCACCATGACTAAGATTCGGCGTGGGGTTTCTAGGGCATCGACGAATTCTGTCAGAGTCTTGGCGGCTACAATGTTCTTGCCGGGGGCGCGTAGGGCCATGAAGTCGTCGGTTTTGGCTGCTGTGCGGTTGTACACAGCCACGGAGAAGCCTCTGCTTTCGACGTTGAGCGCTAGGTTTTCGCCCATCACTGCTAGACCGATTAAACCAAAATTTTGCTTTGTCATGCTAATAACCCGCTGGTTGTTCCCGCTTGAGGATTGATTTGCGAGAGAGGAAAGCGAGGCGGGGTGTACCGCTTTCCGGTGGACTAAAAGTATTGGACAATAGACCTAGGAGGTTTAGGTTTATTTTTATATTCTCAGAATTGCTGTTTGGTAAATCAGTAGGGTTTTTTTAAGATTTAAGGGATATTAATGACGCGGACAGGTGATGATAAGGCAGGTATTATGTCGATCGCGGTAACGGTAGATACAAACAAGCGGACATTTTGAGGAAAATTTAGGAGACTGTTGTAACTATGGAAGATTTGCAGTATCTCGCGGCCTGGGTGAAGGAGCAACACGCTCGCGAGTATATTTTGACTTGGCTGCTGAGTCAACAGGGGCTGTGGTGGTCTGATGGGGATATTTATCAGGCCGTTTTGCAAAAGTCGGGAAAGCTTTTGAAAGCTTATGTTCAAAAAAGGCAAGCGGGAGAGTTATTTGAGGGAATTTCTGAGAAGTTGGTGGGAGATGATAATTGGGATGATTTGGTGCTGAGTTTAGGGCGAATTGTTGCTGTTTATCAAGAGGAATTGCTGAAGCTGCAAGAGCGCGATCGCCGGGGGGATGGGCTAAAAAAAAATTTGATTAGCCAACCGTTGACTGGAGATCCTTTGCCGCTTTTGGAGGTGCAGCAAGCTTTGCCCGATCCTTATGCGGATACTCTAACGGGGAGATAATTGCTCATCATTTTTGTGGATGGAGGCTCATCTCAGAAACCGGGTTTCTTCCCTTATTTCTCGTACTCAACCCTAATTGTCGCAGAAACCCGGTTTCTCGCCAGCCAACCAAAGAAAATGGATCGAGATTCAAGGATTGAGAATAGGTGTAATATCTAGAAGAAATCCGGGAAGTACATCTTCACCCGAAAGTGTAGGCGGTTGGTCAAAAGAGAAATTAATCACTTCTGCTACATCTTCAGACAACCGATAGATTTCTACTAAAGGCGTTTGCGGGTCAATTAGCCAACCTAAGCGACAGCCGTTAGTTCGATAATACCGCATTTTAGCCCGCAATGTTTCTAGGGAATCAGTTTGGGAACGCAATTCTATTACAAAGTCCGGGCACAGGGGAGGAAATTTGCGCTTATCTTCTGCGGATAATGCTTCCCAACGTTCTCGGAGTACCCAAGAAACATCGGGAGAACGCTTCGCACCGTTAGGTAATTGAAAGACGGTGGAAGAGTCAAAGACTTTTCCTAATTGAGTCCGTTCATTCCACAAGCCGACTCGTAGGTTGAGATCGGAATTTCTGATGCCGCTTTCGCCGCCTGTTGGAGGCATAATAATTAGTTCTCCTTCGGGGGTTTGTTCTAATCGCCACTCTTCATTAGCGATGGACAATTGATAAAATTGTTCGTCGGTTAAAGCGACGGCTGCAGGTAGGTTGAGAGTTATAGTTTCCATCGTTGATATTATCGCCAACTAGGTTGGTTTTATTATAGCTCGCACTTTCTGACAATTTTCTCAAAAAGATCGCACGCTCAGAAACCGGGTTTCTTCCGATATTTCTCGTGCGAGGCGGAAAATTGTGGCAGAAACCCGGTTTCTCGCCACGCAGCTAATCCCAGGAACCGGGTTTCTTCCGATATTTCTCGTACTCCACTGAAAATTGCCGCAGAAACTCGGTTTATCGCCCCCTAACGAGAGAAATTATATCGCAAATCCGCGATAATTGATCGCAATCACCCGCGCCAAATTCCCCACGCTAACCCACAAGTCCGCCGGGGGTTGAAAACCCCCGTCTCATAGCAAAAGTCCTCTCAAAGAGGACTGAAAGACACATTTTTGAACAAGCATTGCAATATCTCCCCAGTCGGTTGAAACTGAGATGTTGCACCATTCTCAATAAGCTTTTTATGAACAGGCTCTCCGGCCTGTTCCACAACAAAATTCACTCTTTGTGGAACAGGCATCTTGCCTGTTCTTAAGAATGGTGCAAAATGTGAGTTTCAACCGATTTTCGCTATGAGACAGGGGTTTTAACCCCTGGCGGACTGTTTGTTTTACTCTAAATATAACTGCTAGCTTGACGGGTGAACATTGAGCAGTAAATTCCGTTTGATGCTATCAATTCGTCGTGAGTTCCTATTTCTGCTATTTTACCGTTTTCCATGACGGCGATACGATCGGCAATTTTTGCTAATCCCAATCTGTGACTGATGACTATGGTTGTTTTCCCGGCGGCTATTTGGCGGAAGATGCTGTAAATTTCGTGTTCTGTCTTGGGGTCTAGGGCGGCGGTTGGTTCGTCAAAAATGAGCACTTCGGCTGTAGAAAGCCGCATTAAGGCGCGGGCGATCGCAATTCTTTGCCACTGTCCCCCCGATAAGTCTATGCCGTCTTCTAATTGTTTCCCCAACGGTGTCTCTAAACCTGCGGCAAGACTATTGACTTTGGCGCTAATTCCTGCTTCGGAAATAGCTTCGTTAATTGCGGTGTCATCTGACAGTGAAAGCAAGTCGCCGAAACCGACGTTTTCGCGGACTGTGGAGGGGAAACGGGCGTAATCTTGCATAACGACGGCGATGCGCGATCGCACGTATGCTAGAGGGTACGATCGCAAATCTTTGCCGTTCCAGTCGATCGTACCACTTGTCGGGTCGTACAGGCGGCCGAGGAGTTTACCAAGGGTCGTTTTACCCGCGCCATTTTCACCAACAAGCACTAGCATTTCACCCGGATTAATCGTTAAGTTGATATCTTCAACCGTGCTTTTATTGCTACCGGGATAGCAGAAAGATAGATGCTTAATCTCGATACCAATTTTATCTTTTGTGGCACGGGCCTCTTGCCCGTCTTCTGGTAAACTAGGCAGGCGAGATGCCACATCCACAAGCGGAGACTGCAATTCTGGCTTGAGTTCCAACAGTTGAAAAATCGGACTAACGCTGAGAGAGATATCGTACAAATTAGTAGAAGTGCCAATCAATAATTGCAAACTTTGCTCCACTTGGACAATCAAACCCGAATAAAGCGCCACATCCCCCAAAGTATAGCGCCCTCCCAAAGCTCCCATTACCACATAAACAAATGGCAAAGCTACTCCTACTCTACTAAACACTGACCAAAAAAGTACAACAATTGCTCCTTTTTTTCGGATTTGCTGCATCTCGCTAAAAAACTGCAAAAACTGGCCCTGCCAGCGTTTGAGCCAAAGTTCCTGCAAGCCAAACAAACGCAATTCTTTAGCGTATTCTTCCCCGGTCAATACTCTAGCGGATAAGTTCATCTCGCGGCTGATTTTAGCTTGCTTTCTTTGAACTCTCCAGATAATTCTGCTATATTTTCTTTGGATGTAAATTGAGGGAGATGATGAAATCAGCATCAGGACTGGCACCCACCAAGCTATCGTAGCAGCAAGGCTAATAGAGGGAATAAATATAAAAATTCCCGTGATCGCCACGCTGAGGGTAAATGCTAGTTGCTGTATTTTGGATACTCCGGTTTTTGCGAGTTCTACTATATTTAATAGTTCCGGGTTTTCAAACAGGGCAATATCGTCGAAATTAGCGACTTTTTCCAGGACTTTTCCTTCGACAAAGCCTTGAACGCGATCGCGCAGGGATGTTGCCGCAAAAGAACTCATTGTTTCGAGAGAGTCGCCGATTAACTTTAGACTTAAGACTCCGGCAATACTCCACAGCAATATTGGCCGGGAAAGCATCAAAGCAAAGGGCTGTGCTGTTTGGGTTTGCGACAGCAACCGAGATACTTCATCAATGATTAATTTATCTAAAAATAGCACGGCAGATGGGGCCGCACCGCTGATAATGTTGAGTATTATTAAATGGCGGAGTTCTATTGGTGCGGCTTTGATTATCAGGCCCAGGCTGCGCCACAAAGCTTGGAATGTGGTAATTTGGATGGGTTGCATAGTTTGTGGGTAGGTGTCGGGTCTACTCATCCCCGGACGCTATATTATAGTAACTTTATCTCAACTGAAATGCAGCTTTTTCCAAGATTAATCGAACATCAGCCGGATTTGTGGATACATCATACTGCCAATGACCAAAACCACCATGCTGGTTAACAGCTTTAATCCACTGATCGAGAAATACCCATTTAGCCTCATCTTGACGAGTTTGTTTTCCTTTAGTTTCTAGAATCAAAAAATTGCCATTTTTCAGACGAACTATAAAGTCGGGGCGATATTTCCGAACAACTCCGCCAAAAATATAGAGAATCTCAAATCCAAGGTGATCGTTTTTCACCCAAGCATCTACAATATGAGCGTTTCTTTCTCGATCGAGTTCGTAGGCTTCGCTGGCTTCCCATGTACTGTCAAAGACGCAGCAGTTGATGTGAGATTTACGAGTGTACTCACAAGGTTTACCTGTGTACCAGGAACGCATATCACCTGTAGATCGGATTGGATGAACTGGATCGAAAACTGGTTCAATTCTTTCTGTATTTTCTAAATAAATAGCGTTCCAGATGTGTTCAACGACTTTTCTCAGATTAAGAGTGATCGGGATACGTCGTCGGATTTCGTCTCGATTGAACAATGGCGGAGTAATTTGGATAAAATCTGAGTGGATGAATTGTTCGACTAATTGAATCAGTTTTGCCAGTAAGTATTCTCGATTACCTTTCCAGCCGGGTTTCATCTGATCGAAAATATCTCTAGCAACCTCAAAAGTGATTTTTTGCATCCGAAATTTGTGACCTAAATCTTCTAGATCGATCGCCTTTATTTTCGTGACATCGGGTTTGCCATCGACACTGGGAGCGAGGTCTGCTAGGGTAATATTGTCAGAGGCATTTAACTTCAAAGGTTTAACCTGACTCAAATCGAGTTTGAGTTCTGGTTTATAAATGTAATCAATGCGGACGATATTGGGAAAGCTTATTTCAAACTGCTGCTTTTCTGGATCGGGTTTAATTTCAGTTTTAGGAGTAGGGGGCGGAGGCGGAGTTCCTTCATCGGATTCGTGGGGAAGAAAGGTAAAAGGAACACCAAAAATATTAACATATTCGGCTTCAAGTAGGTTTGTTTCTCGGTTGATGTCGTAAGTAGTTCTCCGTAAACCTCTACCTACGACTTGTTCGCAGAGAAGTTGGCTGGTGAATGCGCGAATCCCCATAATATGCGTTACAGTTTTAGCGTCCCAGCCTTCAGACAGCATCCCAACTGAGATGACATTTTGAATCTGTTCCCCAGGCTTCCCAACTTGGCCAACCGTATCCACCATTTGCCGTAAAAGTTCTGCCTGTTCTTTCTTAGAAAGTTTGCGAATAGGCTCATCATCAGAGTTATCATCTTCGGCAGTCTCTGGGTTTGTGTCTTGTATCTCAGTGCTTTCCTCTTGGGATTCTGCCATTTTCAGAACGTTAGAATCTATGTGTAAGGTGTATTCTGGAATGCAAAGTTCTTCGACCTGAATTTTGTTATGGTCAAAGGCATATTTGATTCGGGCAGCAGTTTCGGTACGGTTGGCGATCGAAATCATTGCTGGTGGAACTTTATGCCCAGATTCTTTCCATGCTTTCGCAGTTTCCAGCCAATCTTTTCCGAGTAAGAGGTAGCCGTTGTTGAGCAAATCAGGAAGCGATTCATTGGGCTTGGCTTTACGATTTACATCATCGTAAACTTCTGGATCTCGATAAAGATGGTAAAGACGGGATTTGAAATCTTGCACGTTGAGTCTTGCATCGTCGCGAATCACAACGCGGGGAGTCTTGACTAAGCCAGATTCGATCGCATCATTTAAGCCAAAATCACTGACAATCCAGCCAAATAGCGCTTCTTCGGAACTCTTTTTCCCAGACGGGGCAAAGGGTGTGGCGGAGAAGTCAAAGCAGGTGAGGATTTTTCTAGCTTGGTGGATACGATCGCACCCACCAACCCACTTAGTTGCCTCATCTAAGTCTTCTTTGCTGACACCTTTAACTTTGGATTCAGCAGGAATGCGCCATGCGTGGTGTGCTTCGTCGTTGATCACAACTATATTGCTGGAGTTGCCAAGTTCACCTAAAACCTCCCTTGCGTAGGCTTCGTTACTTTTTGCACCACGTTTATCAACTCCTTTTTTCTTTTTAATTTGTTCCTCAGTTTCCCAGTTTAAAGTGTGCCAGTTACGGATTAAAACTTTGCCTTGACGAAGTTGATCGAATAAGCCAATAGGCACTATATTGAAAATTTCATAGTAGTTATTTTCAGCAGAGGGAAGCAGAACTTGCAGGCGATTCTTAACTGTAAGTCCGGGGGCAATTACAAAAATAGCTTTGGAAAAGCGGGAGTCTTGGGGATAGGTAACTTTATTCAGAATTTGCCATGCAATTAACATTGCCATGACGATTGTTTTGCCGGAACCTGTTGCCATTTTGGAACACAGGCGTTTGAAGTTTCCCCCATCTGAAGGAATGTCGATACCAACTTTTTCAGACGGGGGGGATTCCGTTAGCCAGATTAGGGTTTCTATGGCTTCTAACTGACAGAAAAAGAAGGGAAAGTCCCGTTCTTCGGAGTTGTGCCAGTGTTCTAGCAGACGTTTGGTAACGCCTGTAACGCCGGGGTGTCCCTCATTGCCCCAAGCTTTGACGCGGGGACGGATTTGGTTAACTAGAGGAATTTCGACAAATTTGCCTGGATCGTCGAAGGTTTTGGAGCTTTCCGAAGCAATGATATAGCCTGCGGGTCTTCTTCCTTCTGCAAGGTTGAAAAGGCGAGAAGTGCGATCGTAGTGCCAATATTGTTTCGGTTCTTCGTAGGGAGAATTGATAATTAGTTGATTAATTGTAGTTTGTGATGGCATAAGTTTTGCTAGGTTAATTTTTTTTATTCACTTTGAGTTGATGGTATAGTAAAAAATCAAAGAAACCGGGTTTCTTGACGAAAACCCAATACGCTTGGGTTAAGCTCGATCCCCCCTAGCCCCCCTTAAAAAGGGGGGGACAAGAATTTATTCAAAGTCCCCCTTCTTAAGGGGGATTTAGGGGATCTCCGAGGAATAAATAGTTTTAACTGAACCTTATTGGACGAAAACCTACGCTTTCAGCGTCATACCCTGACAAGAAACCCGGTTTCTCACACCCCGTGTGCAAGTCCTAAATAAGATTTATCGTCTGAATAATTACCCACCATTAAAAATTTGCTTTGCGGTCAACTTTAACTCTGGAAACACCGCTGATTCTACTCTTTTATCTCCCCGAAACAGCTTAATTTGATACTCACCATCTACTAGCTGATAAACCGATAAAGTAGGCTGTTTCGGAGAACCAATATAACGGCTACCACCTAAACCCAAATAATCTACAATCCAATATTCAGGAATGCCTAATGCTTCATAATCGATCATTTTGTGTGCATAATCATCGCGCCAATTTGTGCTGACAACTTCAATGATTAGAGGAATGGACGAGCCTTGAGTAATTGTTGAGGATTTTTCCCACAAAGGTTCTAAGACTAAAGCATCACGTTTGACTACCAAAATATCAGGCAAATAACCCGTTTCTTGACTCGGAGGTTTAACCAGGGCATTCCGGGGAAATCGATAAGGAAGTTGCAACCTGCGAGTTTCTAAGGTTAGCTCTGTCTGCAAAAATTCAACAACCTCTTCATGTTTTCCTGTGGTCTGCATTTCAACAATAACTCCGTTATGTAGTTCGTAGCGTCCGTTTTCTGGTTTCGATTCCAGAAATTCATCAAAAGTCATTATCTTGGATATAGCTTGAAGCATGGCACAACCTCCAATCGTCTAATATCATTTTAACGTTAAAATAATCTGTGGGCGTTAGAAACCCGGTTTCTTTAAGAAACCGGGTTTCTTTGAATTCATGGCGTTAATCGAATAATTTTCAAACTTTCAATTCCCCTATCGTCCACAATCTTGACAGCAACGCGCTGATACTCGCCGATTTCAAAAGGTAACGAAACAGTCCCTTGATAGGACTCAATTAAATCCTCGTCAATTTCGGCTTTCAGATTGCGGGCTAGGCGTGACCAAGCATCTTTTTCTCCTGCCATTGGGAAGAAAACCTGACGCGGGAAAACGCTTCTGCCATCATAATCGGTATCTAACATCCATACGGCAATTTTTTCAACGCTGCCAGACTCGATATTTCCAGTCTTGGTGTTGTAGTAATCGAAGCCAAAAACTTCTACTTCCCACTTATCTTTATTTTCGCCTTGAGCAATGCGGCGGAGGGCGACATCTGGTTGACCCATCAGCCAGAAGCTATCGTTACTAGCGCGTTTTTTCTTAAGGTCTTCTGTCTGCATATCCATGTTCATTTGTGCTTTCAGAAGCGTGACACCAGGCCAGTTGGTTTCGTCGATGTCTTTGGCCGCTTCCGGGTCAAATTGGAAGGCGGCAAAGATGATTAACTTCGGTTTTGGTACTAAAGTTTGTGCTTCTTCAATAGCTTGAGTGACTTGGCGTTGTTCTAGGGGTGCGTGTTCTGGCCCGAAAGAAATCACAACTCGCATCGGTTTATCATAAGTGCCGCCAGATTCTTTGACGGTATTGGCTCCCAAATCGTTAGGTTTAGTTTCGGCATCGGCATGAAGCCAGCGAGTACCGGGTAAAGCTTCGACTCGCGAAAACAGGATGTATTGCCCGTTTTTACCGCGAATTCCTGTTTTTAGCATTTCATCACGCCATTCTGATTGCCGCAGAGTTTCGCCAGAACGGGCAATCGATTGGTCGGCAACGGGTGGATTGATAACATCATCAATTGGTTTGACTATGGGGGCGGGGACTGCTTCAACTGTAAATGGGCCAGTAACTCTGGCTCTGGATTTATCTATCAAGGGTTGGTCGTAGAGGGTTTCTTGGTCGGCATATTTATTAATAGCTTGTTCGATTTCTATGCGGTTCATGCCTTCCCGAATTTCTGGGTTATTGGCAATCGATTTGAGGGTGATGTGAGGGACGGTTTTGTATTTAAAACCACTACCTACACCTTCCAGGGAATTTGCTAGTTGATAATAGTCAAAGGTGGCGGTCATTAACCGTTGTTTGGCTAGGGTTACTGCTACTCTTGAGGTGTCGCAGGTTATCCATCTGCGTCCCCATTGTTCCGCAACATAGGCAGTTGTACCGGAACCACAGGTGATGTCGAGAACTAAGTCACCTGGATCGGTGGTCATTAAAAGGCAACGTTCAATAACCTTTGGATTCGTTTGAACAACAAATAACTTTCCTTCGGGTGTACCTGCTACCGAAGTATCTGTCCAAATATTTGTTAATCTGATGACGGGGAAATCATCTAGACATCTTATGTAAGCTAAACTACCTTCACGACTAAATAATCTTTTTGCTATTTTTAATTGTTCCATTCCATCAGGATATTTTGCTTTCCAATGACTTCCGGCGCGGGGATGATAAGTTTTATTTTCAAAGTTAAAAGGTTGTGGATCTGAAGCCGACCCTTGACTGGTAGTATTATCTAGCCTGAACACTTTAGAACCTTTGGGCAGAGATTCCATACCCTCTCGCTCTTTTTGAGTCATTAGGCGGCGAGTGCCATCTAATAGTTCTAAATATCGGTAATCGCCACCTTTTAAAGTTGTTGATGTTTTTTCAAAAAATAACTGATAATACTTAATTTCTTTACTTTTAGAGTACCAAATAATATAATCTCCTACACGACTTAAAGAGGATGTTTCAAAGCCTCCTGTTGTCGTATAAGATATTAAACTCATAAAGTTGTTTATGCCAAAAACCTCATCCATCAAACATCTAACAAAATGCAGATTATCACTGGAAATTTGGACAAAAATACTACCACTTTCCGACAATAACTCCCTCGCCAACAACAATCTATCTCTTAAATAACTCAAATAAGAATGAATGCCCAATTCCCAAGTATCCCGAAATGCCTTAATCATTTCCGGTTCTTGAGTCAAATCCTCATCCTTACCATCTTTCACATCCCGCTTATTTACAAACGGCTGAAAATTTGAACCATATTTAATCCCATAGGGCGGATCGAAATAAATCATCTGTACTTGTCCCGCCATTCCCTCTTTTTCTAATAGGGAATTCATCACTAAAAGCGAGTCTCCCGCAACTAAGCGGTTACTCCAATTATGCTTGTGCTTGTAAAACTCGATCGCCTGTCGAATCGGTGGATTTTCCTCTGCTGTTTCAAACAGAGATAACTGCACGCCCTGACTTTGATTTTGCTTCCGCACTGCTTCAATAATGCTGCGCGGATCGATGCGTTCGTGAACGTGCAGCGAGACTGTAGGGACTTCAAAGCTAGTATGTTCTGCTTTGCCAGCCCAAACTAACTGAGGGTCAAGGTGAGGATCGTAGGCATATTGTTTGCTATCCCCATCTGGATCGGTGTCTGGCGTAACCAGTCCGACGGGTGGGTTATTTACCCTTTGTTGGTTTTCGTGGTTGTATTGCCCGATCGCTCTTTGGTCAGGTTTTTTTTGCCTCGCCATACGATTTCCTCTACCCTCAAAACCTTTACTTTACAATTTATCCCACACCTTTGCCAAATTTGTTAGATGTTTTTTGGGATTGCTCTAGTCTGCTAATATCTTGGCTATTTTTGAAATGAATTTTATCTAGCCACAATGGAATCATATCGTTTCCGGTTGTATCGTCGGGCGTAGGGGCGGGGCGGGTTTATAGAATTTGTCAATATTTATCAAATATCTCGGCGAACCCGCCCCTACAGAATCTGATTAGATACAATTCCGAATTAAACGGAAATGATATCACAGGCTGAGTTCGATCGAGGGATACGATCGCCCTTTCCATCTCAAACTCTGCCAGATCGAGCGATCGCCCTGAATCAATCCCACCATAGCATAAACCGCTTTATGCCAAAACTATCCAAATGTCAAACGCCGCACCGTACCATCATCTGTAAATCGCTGTTAGAACAGGCAAGATGCCTGTTCCACAAAGAATGAATTTCTTGTGGGGTGGGCATCCTGCCCGCCCAGAAAAACCTTATTAAAAAGGGCGCAACATCTCAGAAATATCAAACTATCCAAATGTCAAACGCCGCACCGTACCGTCATCTGTAAATCGCTGTTAGAACAGGCAAGATGCCTGTTCCACAAAGAATGAATTTCTTGTGGGGTGGGCATCCTGCCCGCCCAGAAAAACCTTATTAAAAAGGGCGCAACATCTCAGAAATATCAAACTATCCAAATGTCAAACGCCGCACCGTACC